>OMID01000075.1 GCA_900299005.1 Oxalobacteraceae bacterium | reverse complement strand
TAACGTGTCGATCACGGTGAAGCTGATCAATCCGATCGCAATGGAAGAGGGTCTGCGCTTTGCGATCCGCGAAGGTGGCCGTACCGTTGGCGCCGGCGTCGTCGCCAAAATCATCGAGTAATTGCCGATCCGGTTTACCGGGTGATGAATATATTGCCGCGGGCATTGCCTGCCTGCGGCTCGCTCTTTTAAGGAAGCACGATGGAAAAGCAAAAAATCCGCATTCGCCTCAAGGCATTTGACTATCGCCTCATCGATCAATCCGCGCTCGAGATCGTCGACACCGCCAAGCGTACTGGCGCCGTAGTCAAGGGCCCGGTGCCGCTGCCTACCCGAATTCAGCGTTGGGATGTTCTGCGTTCTCCGCACGTTAACAAAACCTCCCGTGATCAGTTCGAGATCCGCACTCATCAGCGCCTGATGGACATCGTTGATCCGACGGATAAGACGGTAGATGCCCTTATGAAGTTAGATCTTCCTGCGGGCGTTGATGTCGAAATTAAATTGCAATAACCCGGCGGTATCAAAATCTGCCGACCGGCACTTGTCGAGAGACGGATTTACCGGCTATAATCGCCGGCTTAGGTAAAAGCGTGGCCCTCCCACGCTTTCAGCCTTTCAGTTTTATAAACATACCTATCAGCCCCGCCCAATCGTAGGTGGGAATGGAGAAAACAATGAGCCTGGGCCTTTTAGGTCGCAAGGTTGGCATGATGCGCATCTTCACGGATGACGGGGACTCCATCCCGGTCACTGTTCTTGATGTCTCTGACAATCGCGTGACGCAAATCAAAACGCCTGAAACTGACGGTTATTCCGCCGTCCAGGTTACTTTCGGCAAGCGCCGTGCCTCTCGCGTCAACAAAGCCGCGGCAGGTCACCTCGCGAAAGCCGGCGCGGAGGCAGGTACCCTCCTCAAAGAATTTCGTGTTGATGCTACCCAGGTATCCGAACTCAAGCTCGGCGACACTATCGCCGTCAGCCTGTTCGAGGCGGGACAGAAGGTAGATGTCCAGGGTGTCACCATCGGCAAGGGCTACGCTGGCACCATCAAGCGCCATCATTTCGGTTCGGGTCGCGCGAGTCACGGTAATTCACGCTCGCACAACGTTCCCGGCTCGATCGGGATGGCGCAGGACCCGGGTCGCGTTTTCCCGGGCAAGCGCATGACAGGCCACATGGGTGACGTCACTCGCACCGTCCAAAACCTTGAGATCGCTCGCGTTGACGCCGAGCGCCAGCTTATCCTGGTCAAGGGTGCAGTTCCCGGTGCGAAGAACGGGCAGGTTGTGCTGCTGCCAGCCGTCAAAGCAAAAGCAAACAAGGGGGGCTAAGCAATGGAACTCAAGCTCCTTAACGCACAAGGGCAGGCCTCATCCAACGTCGCCGCGTCTGACACTATCTTCGGTCGTGACTACAACGAAGCACTAATTCACCAGCTGGTAGTTGCCTACCAGGCGAATGCCCGCAGCGGCAACCGCAAGCAAAAGGATCGCGAAGAAGTCGCGCATACCACCAAGAAGCCATGGCGCCAAAAGGGTACTGGCCGCGCGCGTGCTGGTATGTCGTCTTCCCCGATTTGGCGCGGAGGCGGACGTACTTTCCCTAACACGCCTGACGAGAATTTCTCGCACAAGGTGAACAAAAAGATGTATCGCGCAGGCGTCTGCTCGATTCTCTCGCAACTGGCTCGTGAAGATCGCCTGTCGGTCATCGAAGAGCTTTCCCTTGAAGCGCCGAAAACCAAGCTGCTCGCGCAAAAACTCAAAGGCATGGGTCTGGATTCTGTGCTGGTCATTACCGACAGCTTGGATGAGAACCTCTTGCTGGCCTCCCGTAATCTGCCGAACGTGCTGATATGCGAGCCGCATCAGGCTGATCCAGTGTCACTGGTGTTCTTCAAGAAGGTGCTGATCACCAAGCCGGCGCTGGCCAAGATTGAGGAGATGCTGGCATGAGTACAGCCATCAAACATTCTGAAGAACGCCTGATGAAAGTGCTGCTGGCTCCAGTGATTTCGGAGAAAGCGACTTTCGTGGCAGAGAAAAATGAGCAGGTTGTTTTCCTCGTGATGCCCGATGCCACAAAGCTCGAGATCAAGGCGGCCGTCGAGCTGCTGTTCAAGGTACAGGTGGAATCCGTGCAGGTCGCGAACCGTCCGGGCAAAGTCAAACGCGCAGGCCGCTTCACTGGTCGCCGCAACAACACGCGTCACGCCTTTGTGTGCCTCAAGCCCGGTCAGGAAATCAACTTCACCGAGGAGGCTAAATAATGGCGCTCGTCAAGTTAAAGCCGACCTCGCCAGGCCGCCGCGGCATGGTCAAGGTGGTCAATCCTGACCTGTACAAGGGTCGCCCCCACTCCGGTTTGGTCGAAAAAAAGTCGAAGACCGCAGGTCGTAACAACAACGGTCATATCACTACCCGGCATTTGGGAGGTGGGCATAAACACCATTACCGAATTGTCGACTTCCGTCGAAATAAGGATGGTATCCCAGCGAAGGTCGAGCGTCTGGAGTATGACCCGAACCGCAGTGCGCACATTGCACTGCTGTGCTATGCGGATGGTGAGCGCCGCTACATCATCGCCAGCAAAGGCATGTCGGTAGGCGATCAGATCATGAATGGCCCAGAGGCGCCCATTAAGTCGGGTAACTGCCTGCCCATCCGAAATATTCCAGTCGGGACAACGATGCATTGCGTTGAGATGTTGCCCGGTAAAGGCGCGCAAATTGCTCGTACTGCGGGTGCGGCAGTCGTGCTGATGGCCCGCGAGGGGATCTACGCCCAGGTCCGACTGCGCTCCGGTGAAGTGCGCCGCATCCATGTGGAGTGCCGTGCCACCGTCGGTGAAGTCGGCAACGGGGAACACAACCTGCGCAAGATCGGTAAGGCTGGTGCAACGCGGTGGCGTGGTATCCGCCCGACTGTTCGTGGTGTTGCCATGAACCCGATCGATCACCCGCACGGCGGTGGCGAAGGCCGAACCGCAGCAGGTCGCCATCCAGTGTCGCCGTGGGGTCAGCAGACCAAAGGCAAGAAGACTCGTCGCAACAAGCGCACGACGTCAATGATTGTCTCGCGTCGCGGCAAGAAATAAGGGATAAGACATGGGACGTTCATTGAAAAAAGGGCCGTTTTGCGATGCCCACCTGCTCAAAAAAGTCGAGGCGGCTCAATCCAGCCGAGACAAGAAGCCAATCAAGACCTGGTCGCGCCGCTCGACTATCATGCCGGACTTTATTGGCCTGACGATCGCGGTGCACAACGGCAAGCAGCATGTGCCTGTTTACGTTTCTGAAAACATGGTAGGCCACAAACTCGGTGAATTCGCGCTGACCCGCACGTTCAAGGGTCATGCCGCCGACAAGAAGGCAAAGAAATAAGGTGCGATGATGGAAACTAAAGCTACCCTCCGCAGCGCCCGCTTGTCCGCACAAAAAGGCCGCCTTGTTGCCGATCTCATTCGTGGCAAGAAGGTTGAGCAGGCGCTCAACATCCTGACATTCAGCCCGAAAAAAGGCGCTGTGATCATTAAGAAAGTTCTGGAGTCCGCTATCGCGAACGCCGAGCACAATGATGGCGCCGATATCGACGAGCTGAGCGTCAAGACCATTTATGTCGAGAAGGGTGCGGTCCTGAAGCGCTTCACTGCTCGTGCAAAAGGTCGTGGCGACCGTATTTCCAAACAAACCTGTCACATCTACGTGACTGTCGGTAATTAAGGGAGTCTCGATGGGACAGAAAATTCATCCGACCGGCTTTCGTCTTGCTGTCACCCGCAATTGGGGTTCCCGCTGGTTTGCAGGCAACAGTAATTTCGCCGGCATGCTCAAGGAAGATCTGAGCGTGCGCGACTTTCTTAAAAAGAAGCTAAAGAATGCATCGGTAGGACGCGTACTCATCGAGCGTCCTGCAAAAAATGCGCGCATCACTATCTTCAGCTCTCGCCCTGGTGTCGTGATCGGCAAGAAGGGCGAAGACATCGAAGTATTGAAGACGACGCTTGGCAAAATGATGGGCGTACCCGTTCACGTCAACATCGAGGAAATTCGCAAGCCCGAGACCGATGCGCAACTGATCGCCGATTCTATTGCGCAGCAGCTCGAAAAGCGCATCATGTTCCGTCGGGCCATGAAGCGAGCGATGCAAAATGCCATGCGCTTGGGCGCACAGGGCATCAAGATCATGTCGTCTGGTCGTCTAAATGGTATCGAGATCGCCCGCACCGAATGGTATCGTGAGGGCCGCGTTCCGCTGCATACGCTGCGTGCCGACATCGACTACGGCTTTGGCGAAGCAGAGACGACGTACGGCATCATCGGCAGCAAGGTCTGGGTCTACAAGGGCGATCGTCTTGCAAGTGGCGAGACGCCGGTGGTCGAGGTGGCTACCGACGACGAGCGCAAGCGCCGTGCACCGCGTCGAGATGATGGAAAACCTGCGGGTCGTGGTGGACGTGCCAAGCGCGCCGAGCCAGCCGCGACGGATGGGGCTGCGACCCCGGCGCCTGTCGCCAAACGTGTGCGCGCCAAGAAAGCCGACGCTCCCGCAGCGCCGACTGACAAAGCAGGAGAATAATCATGCTGCAACCAGCACGAAGAAAATATCGTAAAGAGCAAAAAGGTCGCAACACAGGTATCTCTCACGAGCGCGGGACCTCGGTTTCCTTTGGCGAGTTTGGCCTGAAGGCGACTGCTCGTGGTCGCATTACCGCGCGGCAGATAGAGTCTGCGCGTCGAGCGATGACACGCCACATCAAGCGAGGCGGCCGTATCTGGATTCGCATTTTCCCGGACAAGCCGATCTCGAACAAGCCGGCCGAAGTTCGTATGGGTAATGGCAAGGGCAATCCCGAGTATTACGTGGCTGAGATCCAGCCCGGTAAAGTCCTCTATGAAATGGACGGTGTTGACGAAGCGCTGGCGCGTGAGGCGTTCCGCCTCGCCGCCGCAAAGCTGCCTTTGGCGACGACCTTTGTCGTCCGTCAGGTCGGCCAATAAGGGAGCAACCACATGAAAGCATCTGAACTTCAGGGCAAGGACGTTCCAGCACTCAAAAAAGAGCTGAACGATCTGCTGAAAGCCCAATTCGGCCTGCGCATGCAGGTCGCGACGCAGCAGTTGCAGAACACCGCTCAGTTGAAAAAAGTACGTCGCGACATCGCACGCGTGAAGACCGTGATCAACCAGAAGGACGGGCAATAATGAACGCGACAGAGAAGAAAGCACTCAAGCGCACGCTGGTGGGCACGGTTGTCTCCGACAAGATGGATAAGACCGTCACAGTTTTGATTGAGCGCCGCGTACGCCATCCTTTGTACGGCAAGATCATCGTTCGCTCGAACAAGTATCACGCCCACGACGAAGGCAATACGGCTAAAACAGGGGATACCGTGGAAATCCAGGAAGGGCGTCCCATGTCGAAGACGAAGTCCTGGACCGTTACCAAAGTCGTCCAGGAAGCTCAAGCTGTTTAGCGCTTGCTTCGCTCGCATGATGTGAGGCATAATGGCGGGCTTCCTTGTTGAAAACGGGAGTTTGGTCAGTTCAATTCGGGCCAAATTGCAGTAAGAAGTTAAGCACATAGCTTTTTGTCAACCCAATCAGCGTTCCTAGTGTTAGGTGCTGGCGGGACCAAAACTGACCGCGCGCATGCTTTTTGCGTTCCGCGCGGATTAAGTTGGGAAAGAAAAATCATGATTCAATCTGAGAGCCGGCTCGAGGTAGCCGACAACACGGGTGCACAAGAGGTCATGTGCATCAAGGTGCTGGGTGGTTCGAAGCGCCGCTACGCTGGCGTGGGCGACGTGATCAAGGTCACCGTCAAGCGCGCAGCACCCCGCGGTCGCGTGAAGAAGGGCGAAATTTACAACGCGGTCGTCGTGCGCACTGCAAAAGGTGTGCGTCGTCAGGATGGTTCGCTGATCCGTTTCGACGGCAATGCTGCTGTCCTGCTCAACGCCAAACTTGAGCCCATTGGAACGCGCATTTTTGGGCCGGTCACTCGTGAGCTGCGAACAGAGCGCTTCATGAAGATCGTTTCCTTGGCGCCGGAAGTTCTGTAAGGAGTCGTCATGGATAAGATCCGAAAAAACGATCAGGTCATCGTCCTGACCGGCAAAGACAAGGGCAAGCGGGGTGTGGTGCAGCAGCGAGTGGACGCGCAGCACGTCATCGTTGAGGGCGTCAATGTCGTGAAAAAGGCAGTTAAGCCTAATCCGATGACTGGCGCAGTTGGCGGCATCGTCGACAAGACCATGCCCATTCACATTTCCAACGTTGCCTTGTTCAATGCTGCAACCGGCAAGGCAGATCGAGTTGGCGTCAAATTGGTCGATGGCAAACGCGTGCGCGTCTACAAGTCCAACGGCGAAGCGGTGAAGGCGTAAAAAACATGGCACGGCTACAAGAACTCTATAGAAGCAAAGTTGTCCCCGATTTGACTGCCAAATTCGGTTATAAGTCGGTAATGGAGGTCCCGCGTCTGACCAAAATTACCCTCAACATGGGTTTGTCCGAGGCGGTCGCCGACAAGAAAATCATCGAGCACGCGGTTGGTGATCTAACGAAGATTGCTGGCCAGAAGCCGGTTGTCACCAAGGCCAGAAAAGCGAACGCAGGATTCAAGATCCGTGCGGGTTATCCGATCGGCTGCACGGTTACCTTGCGTGGACCTCGCATGTATGAATTCCTCGATCGCCTAGTCACGATCGCTTTCCCGCGTGTGCGTGACTTCCGTGGTGTATCGGGCAAGGCATTTGACGGTCGTGGCAACTACAACATCGGCGTGAAAGAGCAGATTATCTTCCCCGAAATCGAGTACGACAAGATTGACGCGTTGCGTGGCATGAACATCAGCATTACCACGACCGCCAAGAGTGACGAGGAAGCCAAAGCGCTGCTCGCCGCATTCAAATTCCCGTTCAGAAATTGAGGTTGCCATGGCAAAACTGGCACTGATTAACCGCGAACAGAAGCGCGCCGCGCTGGTAAAGAAGTACGCCGCAAAGCGCGCGGAGTTGAAGGCCATCATCGACGACAGGTCGAAATCAGAGGAGGAGCGCTACGAGGCTCGGCTGAAGCTGCAGGCGCTTCCTCGCAATTCTGCGCCAAGCCGTCAACGCAATCGTTGCGCGTTGACTGGTCGTCCTCGCGGTACTTTCCGCAAGTTCGGTCTGGGCCGAATCAAGCTCCGTGAAATCGCCATGCGTGGCGAAATCCCGGGTATGACTAAAGCCAGTTGGTAATAGGAGAAGATGCAATGAGTATGAGTGATCCTATTGCCGATATGCTGACGCGTATTCGAAACGCGCAGAGCGTGAACAAGTCAACCGTCGTGATGCCCTCGTCGAAGCTTAAAGTGGCTATCGCCCGCGTGCTCAAGGATGAGGGGTATGTCGAGAATTTCAGCGTCAGTCAGGGGAACAAGCCTGAGCTGAGCATTGAACTCAAGTACTACGCCGGTCGTCCGGTGATCGAGAAGATCGAGCGTGTGTCGCGCCCTGGGTTGCGAATCTACCGTGGCAAAGGCGAGATCCCGACCGTTATGAATGGGTTGGGTGTCACCATCGTTTCCACGCCCAAAGGCGTCATGACTGACCGCAAGGCGCGCGCTACCGGCACCGGCGGCGAGATCTTGTGCTACGTGGCTTAAGGGAGGAAGCGATATGTCACGAGTAGGTAAGATGCCGATTCCGCTGCCCTCTGGCGTGGACGTCACGATTACAGCAGACAAGATCTCGGTAAATGGCCCGCAGGGTGCCTTGTCACTTCCGCTGACCGGTCAGGTCATCGTGAAGAACGAAAACAATACACTCACCTTTGCGCCGACTGATGAAACCCGCGAGGCGAACGCGATGTCAGGTACGGTCCGCGCTCTGGTCAACAACATGGTCAATGGCTGCAGCAAAGGCTTCGAGAAGAAGCTCTCGCTGGTGGGCGTGGGCTTCCGTGCTCAGGCGCAGGGTGACAAGCTGAATTTATCGCTCGGCTTCTCGCATCCGGTGGTGCACCAGATGCCGGACGGAGTCAAGTGCGAGACGCCGTCGCAAACCGAAATCATCATCAAGGGCATTGATCGCCAAAAGGTAGGTCAGGTTGCGGCAGAAGTGCGCAGCTATCGCCCCCCCGAGCCCTACAAAGGCAAGGGCGTTCGCTATGTGGACGAGGTTGTGGTGATCAAAGAAACCAAGAAGAAGTAAAGGTTGACCATGGACAAGAAAGCATCCCGTCTGCGTCGTGCTCGCCAAACGCGCGCGAAGATCGCAGAGCTAAAGGTAAATCGCCTTGCCGTGCATCGTACCAACCTGCACATCTATGCAACCATCATCAGCCCCGACGCCAAGGTGCTGGCATCCGCATCGACCGCTGAGGCAGAGGTGCGCAAGGAACTGGCGGGCAAAGCGGGCAAGGGTGGCAATGCCGCTGCAGCAGCACTGGTTGGCAAGCGTGTAGCGGAAAAAGCATTGAAAGCCGGTATCGCTGAGGTTGCATTCGACCGCTCCGGTTTCCGCTATCACGGCCGTGTGAAAGCAGTTGCTGATGCAGCTCGCGAAGCCGGTCTGAAGTTCTAAGGAAGACTCATCATGGCAAAAATGCAGCAAAAAATGCAGAGCGACAAGCCGGACGATGGCATGCGCGAAAAGATGATTGCGGTAAACCGTGTCACCAAGGTGGTGAAAGGCGGCCGCATCATGGGCTTCGCAGCGCTGGCGGTGGTGGGTGACGGAGATGGTCGGATCGGTATGGGCAAAGGCAAGTCGAAAGAAGTACCGGTCGCGGTCCAAAAGGCAATGGAAGAAGCTCGCCGCAAGATGATCAAGGTCTCGTTGAAGAATGGCACCTTGCAGCACACGGTACATGGACGTCATGGCGCTTCCTCAGTGATGATGATCCCCGCGAAAGAAGGTACCGGCGTTATCGCTGGCGGTCCGATGCGCGCGATCTTTGAAGTAATGGGCGTCACCAACGTGGTCGCCAAGTCGCATGGCTCAACTAATCCCTACAACATGGTCCGGGCCACGATTGATGGACTGTCCAAAATGAACACACCCTCCGAAATTGCTGCCAAGCGCGGCAAGACGGTGGAAGAGATTCTGGGCTGAGGTGACTGATATGGCGAATACGATCAAAGTCAAGCTGGTCAAAGGGTTGATTGGCACCAAGCAGTCTCATCGCGACACGGTCCGTGGATTGGGCCTACGCAAAATAAATTCTGAGCGGGTCCTCGAAGATACGCCCGCAGTGCGAGGCATGATCAACAAAGTCTCTTATCTCGTGAAAGTGGTGTCGTAAGCTCGGCTTGCGAACGGAGAAATCATGGAACTCAACACAATTCAACCCGCAGCTGGTGCCAAGCACGCAAAGCGTCGTGTTGGTCGTGGCATAGGCTCCGGCCTGGGCAAGACTGCCGGTCGCGGCCACAAGGGTCAGAAGTCTCGTGCCGGTGGATTCCACAAGGTCGGCTTTGAGGGCGGGCAGATGCCCTTGCAGCGTCGTTTGCCCAAGCGTGGGTTCAAGTCGCAGAACAAGCCATTCAAGGCCGAGGTTCGCTTGTCGGAACTGGAAAAGCTGCCGGTCGCAGAGATTGATGCGATCGTGTTGAAAAAAGCAGGCATCGTACCTGAGCTGGCACGCATCATTCGCATCATCAAGTCGGGAGACCTCACCAAGAAGCTTGTGATCAAGGGCTTGCTTGCTACAGCCGGAGCTAGGGCAGCGATTGAAGCTGCTGGCGGTTCGGTCGAGTAAAAAATACCGGGCTGGACATAGTGGCAACCTCTCCCAAACTCGCTAAAAGCGCGGCAAGTGGCTTTCCTTGGGGCCGTTTATGGTTCCTGCTGGCGGCGCTCGTCGTGTTCAGGATAGGTGCCCACATTCCCGTGCCCGGAATCGATCCCGCCCAGCTTGCCGCGCTATTCAACCAGAACCGTGGCGGCATCCTTGGCATGTTCAACATGTTTTCCGGCGGTGCGCTGTCACGCTTCACGATTTTCGCGCTTGGGATCATGCCTTACATCTCGGCGTCAATCATCATGCAGCTGCTGTCGGTCGTATCGCCGCAGCTCGAAGCGCTCAAAAAGGAAGGCGAGTCAGGCAGAAGAAAGATCACGCAGTACACCCGTTATGGCACCCTGGTTTTGGCAACATTCCAGGCACTTGGCATCGCCATCGCGCTTGAATCTCAGGCGCGTCTTGTGATCGATCCCGGCTTGGCGTTCCGTTTTACTACTGTCGTGACCCTAGTCACCGGCACGATGTTCCTGATGTGGTTGGGGGAGCAGATCACCGAGCGCGGTCTGGGTAACGGGATATCCATCATCATTTTCGCTGGCATTGCAGCCGGCTTGCCCAATGCGTTGGGTGGCTTGTTCGAGCTGGTACGTACTGGATCGATGAATGCGATCAGCGCGATATTGATCTGCGTGATTGTGGCACTTGTCACCTATTTGGTTGTATTCATTGAGCGCGGTCAGCGGAAAATTCTGGTGAATTACGCTAAGCGCCAGGTTGGCAACAAAGTGTACGGTGGCCAGAGCAGCCACTTGCCTTTGAAACTGAATATGTCAGGGGTGATCCCGCCGATTTTTGCGTCGTCGATCATTTTATTTCCGGCGACGATTACGAGCTGGTTCACCTCTGGTAACGTTGACAGTGGCTTTGTCCGTTTTCTGAAGGATTTGGCCGCATCGCTGGCTCCGGGCGAGCCGATTCACGCCCTGTTGTACGCGGCAGCCATTATTTTCTTTTGTTTTTTTTACACTGCACTGGTATTCAATAGCAAAGAGACAGCAGATAACCTTAAAAAGAGTGGTGCGTTTGTTCCAGGCATTCGGCCGGGTGAGCAGACAGCACGGTATATCGACCGCATCCTGACGCGTCTGACGCTGGCTGGCGCGGTATACATCACATTGATTTGTTTGCTCCCGGAATTCCTGATTGCCCGCTGGAATGTGCCCTTTTACTTCGGCGGCACATCACTCTTGATCATCGTGGTGGTAACGATGGATTTCATGGCGCAAGTGCAGAATTATGTAATGTCGCAGCAGTATGAGTCGCTGCTGCGCAAGGCAAACTTCAAAGGCGGCATTGTGTCGCGTTGAGATAAAGGAATAAACACTTTATATGTCCAAAGATGACGTTATTCAGATGCAGGGGGAGATTCTCGAGAACCTGCCGAATGCTACCTTCAGGGTAAAGCTGGAAAACGGACATGTGGTGCTAGGGCATATATCTGGGAAGATGCGGATGAACTACATTCGTATACTTCCCGGTGATAAGGTGACCGTGGAGTTGACACCTTACGATTTAAGCAGGGCGCGGATTGTTTTCCGTACAAAGTAATTAGCCAGTAATCAGAAGACTGAAAGAAAGAGGGGCAACATGAAAGTGCTCGCATCAGTGAAGCGGATTTGCCGCAACTGCAAGATCATCAAGCGCAAGGGCGTCGTTCGCGTGATTTGCACCGAACCCCGTCACAAGCAGCGCCAGGGTTAATTTAACGTTATTGATCGAGGAATAACGAATGGCACGTATTGCAGGGGTAAACATCCCCAACCACCAGCACACCGTGATTGGTCTAACCGCTATCTATGGCATCGGTCGGCCGCGAGCAGAAAAAATCTGCGTTGCCACAGGCGTGCCCGCCCACAAGAAAGTCAAGGATCTCGACGATAACGAGCTCGAAAAGCTGCGCGACGAAATCGGAAAGTTCATCGTTGAAGGCGATCTGCGCCGTGAGTTGTCAATGAATATTAAACGACTGATGGACCTGGGCTGCTACCGCGGTCTGCGTCATCGTCGTGGACTGCCTGTCCGAGGGCAGCGGACACGAACCAATGCACGAACCCGCAAGGGACCGCGCAAAGCAGCGCAAGCGCTGAAGAAGTAATCCTGTAGCGGATTCGAGGAAATCAACATGGCAAAATCACCGAATAACGCCGCATCCGCGCGCGTTCGCAAGAAGGTCAAAAAGAACGTTGCCGAAGGCATCGCGCATATCCACGCGTCTTTCAACAACACCATCATCACCATCACCGATCGTCAGGGCAACGCTCTGTCTTGGGCGACTTCTGGCGGCGCAGGTTTCAAGGGCTCGCGCAAATCGACCCCATTCGCCGCACAGGTGGCCGCTGAAGCTGCAGGCAAAGTCGCCGTCGAATGCGGAGTCAAGAATTTAGAAGTCCGCATTAAAGGCCCCGGCCCTGGGCGCGAATCTGCAGTGCGCGCGCTGAATAGTCTTGGCATCAAAATTACCCAAATTCAGGATGTCACGCCGGTACCCCACAACGGTTGCCGTCCGCCCAAGCGCCGTCGCATCTAAGCAATTTTGGTAGTACTCGCAGGTGACCCGCCGCCCGAGGCGGGTTTTGTTCTGAAGACCACCGTCTGGTAGCAAGCAGACCAGACTAGCGCCTGACCGTTGTGTGGTCGGGGCGTCACTCAAAAAAGGAAAAACCGTGGCACGTTATATCGGACCCAAAGCCAAATTGTCCCGTCGTGAGGGCACAGACTTATTCTTGAAGAGCGC
>OMID01000074.1 GCA_900299005.1 Oxalobacteraceae bacterium | reverse complement strand
GTTCTCGGCCACCGTGCCATCAAAGAGTTCGATATCTTGCGGCAGGTAGCCAATGTGTGGCCCCAGCGCCTCGCGGGACCAATCGCGGATGTCCACCCCATCAATCAGCACTTTGCCCGAGGTGCTAGGCCAGATGCCGATGAGGCAGCGCGCTAACGTGGATTTGCCCGCACCAGAAGGCCCGACAATGCCGATGATTTCGCCCGCCTCAAAGCGTGCGTCAATCTCATTAAGAATAGGTTTTTCGCGCTGGGGTGAATACGCACTGAGCTGCTGCAGCGTGATCTGGCCTGCCACCGTGGCCGATTGATGCCACTGACTGCGCTCGGGGTATTTGTCGAGCAGAGTACCGATGTCGCGATACGACTGGCGTGCCTGAACGAATTCTTTCCAGGTTGCCACCAGAATGCCGATGGGTCGTAGCGCATTACCCATCAACAAGTTGGATGCAATCATCGCACCCAGGCTCAGTTCGCCACGAATCGCCAGCCAGGCGCCCAGCGCCAGTACCAAGGATTGCTGCGTGTATTGCAAAAATTTCGAGAAGGCGGCGGTCTGCCCGGCGCGCTCTTGCGCCCGCCAGTGCGCGCCGGCATGCGTTCGGTACAGGTGCAGCCAACGATGCTTGAGATTGCCCAGCATGCCCATGGCCTCCACCACTTCGGTGTTGCGCAGCTTGCCGGCAAGGTAGGTGCTGGTGTCGCTCTCGGCCGATACCGCCCCCTCCAGACGCTTGGAGGTGAGCTGGCTACTCAGAAACGCGACCACGCCCAAGAGCATCGTGAACCCAATACCAAACCAGCCCAGCAGGGGATGCATCGCAAACAGCACGGCCAGATACACGGGAGTCCATGGCAGGTCGAAGAAGGCGATGATGCCGTTCCCGGTCAAGAACTGGCGCAAGCGCGTCAATGCCGAGAAGGCGTTCACGTTCTCGCCGCGCGATTGTTCCAGATTGGCCCGAAAGCTCGCCAGGAAGATCTGGGTATTGAGCTGCTCATCAAAGCGCACGCCGGCCCGTACCAGCAGGCGCGAGCGGATCCATTCGGCAAAGGCCATCACTGCCACAAACACGGCAATGATGAGCGTGAGTGAAATCAGTGTCAGGTCGCTCTGACTTAGCATCACGCGGTCGAACACCTGCAGCATGTACAGCGTGGGCGAGAGCGTGAGCACATTGGCCACGAGGCTAAACACGCCAACCCAGAAAAATTCTTTTTTAAACGCCAGCAGACTGCGCGTGAGTGACGGCGCGCGCGACACCATGGGCAGGGCGATGGCGCTCATGCGGCACCTCCGATAGCCTGCGCGGCCGGGGCGGGCGCCGCCGGCACCGGGCGCGGCGCATTGGCTTGCCTGAGCGCGGCCAGCACTTCATCACGCGGACCGAAGGCTGCCACCTGGCCATCGCGCAGCAGCAGAATTTTGTCGGCAGCGGGCAGCACGCTGGTGCGATGGGTAATCACGATCGTGGTGCACTTGCGCGCCTTGAGTGACATGAGGGTGTTCATCAGGGCTTCCTCGCCGGCTTCATCAAGGCTGGAGTTGGGTTCATCCAGCAGTACAAAATTCGGATCGCCATAAATGGCGCGCGCCAGACCCACGCGCTGACGCTGACCGCCGGAGAGAATCGCACCCTCCTCTCCGATGCGTGTCTCAAACCCGTTGGGTAGCGCCTGCACCATCGACGTCAGACCGACGAGCTCTGTGGCCTTGCTGACTTGCTCCTTGTCGATATCGCCAAAGCGCGCGATGTTCTCGGCCAGCGTGCCATCGAAGAGTTCGACGGTTTGCGGCAGATAGCCCAGATGCGGGCCGAGCTCGGCTTTGTCCCAGGCGTGCAGGTCGGCGCCATCGAGGCGCACCTTGCCGCTGGCGGCCGGCCAGATACCCATCAGCAGGCGGGCGAGGGTGGTCTTGCCGGCAGCAGAGGGGCCGATCACCATGAGGGTTTCGCCCGGTTGCAGAGCGAAGCTGACACCTTTGATGATGGGCAGGTTGCTACCCGGTGCGGCAGCCACCACGCCTTCGACCGAGAGCCTTCCCTGTGGCGCAGGCAAGGCCATGTGCTCCTGCTCAGGCGGCAAGATATTCAAGAAATTATCCAGACGGTGATACGCATCGCGGGCATTGATCACCAGACGCCACTGCCCGATTAGCTGCACCAGCGGCGAGAGCACACGCCCTCCGAGCGTCGAGGCCACGATCATCATGCCGCCACCGCCCATCAGCATGCCTTTGAGAGTCAGCCAGCATGACAACCCGAGGATTAACGAGCCTTGCATGGTCTGAATGAATTTGGAGACAGCAGAATTGCTGCCCGCCGTGTCCGAGGCAATCGCTTGCAAGGTCAGGAATTTACGCTGACGCGCGATCCAGCGCTCGTAGATGCTGGTTCTCATACCCATGGCGGCAATCACCTGCGCGTTGCGCAGCACGCCGCTGGCGTAATTTTGTGCGTGAATTGCCGCCTGATTGGCTTCGGTTAGCACCGGCATGGTCTTGCGCTCGGTGCTGACACCGATCAGGACCTGCACCACGGCGCCCAAGAGCGCAACCAAGCCTAGCCATGGGCTGATAATGGTCACAAGGATCAGGAAGATCACCGATGAAGGCGCATCCATGACCGCTGTCACCGCAGGCGACGACATGAATTCACGGAGGGTGCGCAAATCATTGAACGATTGCAGCGTGGAGGCGCCGTGCCGCAAGCTGGCCAGGAAGGTGGCGTCATGCAGGCGTTCGCGCAGGGCGATGTCGATGCGCCAGCCCGCCTGTACGAGCAAGCGACTGCGCAGCATTTCAATGACTTCCATCACGATGTAAATGCCGATGAGGCAAATAAGCAGCGAGATCAGGGTAGCCTCACTGCGGCTGTTCACCACGCGGTCGTAGACCTCCAGCATGAAGAGAGTCGGCGCTAATACCAGCAGGCTAGTCACGAGGCTAAAACCAATCGCCTTGCGGTAGATGGGCATTTGAGCGCGTATCGTTAAAGACAATAACGATCGTTGCGGCTGCCCCGGCAACGAGGGGGGTCGGGTACTCATGGGGCATCTCCCAGCGCGGTTTCTTGGGGTGTGCTGTGGTCTGTTGCGTGGTCGGCGTTGTTGCCTGTGGTGCTGCCTGCGTTGTCACCCGCATAGCGGGTCGCATGGCCGCTCTCGAGCAGCACCACGTATTCGGGCAGGATGGACTGCGCCGTCATCTCATCGGCCATGTCGGCTTTGTCGTTTTGTGCAGCGAAGGTGAAGCCCAGCTGATACCGCCCGCCCTGGCAGGACAGCACGATCTCGCGCAGTTTTTCTTCTCTGAAGCGCTGCTCATCCGCCGCGCTGATACTCAGGCGGAAGCGGATGCGGCCATCGAGTGTGACCATCGAGACAACACCATCGCGGATACTCAGGGTATGGCGATCAAAGTACACCGGTGCGGTGGCTGCGAACTTCAGTTGTGGCAGTGGGCGTTCGGGCTGGCGGTTGACGCTAAACGGGCTGCCCGGGCTTTGAAACACGATGCGGCAGGTGCGCGAAACCGAATAAATCGCGTTGCACACCAGCTGAGAGCCGAGCTGCGGAAAGCGTTCGCGCAGATTGCGATAGACAATATGGTGAAGTGCCACGCGATTCCAGCAGCGCGTCTCTTGCACTACGGGGGCAATCGCATTGCACACTTCGGCAAAGGCGATTTGCAACTGCGCCAGCTGCGCAGCAAGCGCTGGCGTGGTGTCTAGCGTGATGACGAGAGGGCCGTTCATGTCATTGAGGTCAAGGGCAAAGGCAAGGGTTTTTGCAATTAGGGGTTTGACGTAAAGCAGGCTGCTATCCGCGCCAGACTGTCGCTGTCGAGCATGCCAGCGGCTGCATGCAACCGCAGATAGGCCAACAGATAACCATGTCGCGCATCTGAGAGATCGCGGCGGGTGGTGTACAACTGCTGCATCGCAGTCAGCACATCAAGATTCACACGCTGCCCACCGGCGACGCTCTTGCGTGTGGCTTCCACGGCTTCGGCTGCCGAGACTTCGGCTTGCTCCACTGCCCGGAGGCGGACGCGCATGCTGTTCACCAGTTGGAACTGCTTGCGAAGTTCCACCAGAACTCGCTGGGTGCTGGCGTCGAGATCGGCCTGACTGCCGGCCAGCCGCGCAGCGGCCTGCCGGGTCTGCGCATTGACGCTGCCGCCACTGTAGAGGGGCACCGACATTTGCACACCATAGGAATTGACGATGGATTGCTGGTTGTAGGTGAAGAGCGAATCTGCGGTGTTGCGGCTGTGCGAGGCCACCAAATCAACACGCGGATAATGCCCGGCACGATTGCGTTCTACCTCGGTGCGGGAATAGTCCACCGAGTGACGCTGCGTACGAATCTCGGGATTACGATCGCGCGCGAGTTGCTCCCACTCGGGCAGTGATGCAGGCACCAGCGGTAATTCGGGTGGCGATCCCATCAAGCTGTCGAGCAAACCGGGCTTAACTCCGATGATGGCCGAGAGCTCATTGCGGCGATTGGTCACGTTATCCTGCGCCTCGACCACTTGCGCTTGCGCGAGCTCGTAGCGGGCGCGGGTCTCAAGCATGTCTGTGCGCGTGCCCGCGCCTTTTTCGAACATGCGCTCGTTGGCGAGCTGGTTTTCGTAGTACGCCTCGCGCTGGGCAATGGCCAGTCGCAGCTGGTCTTCGGCGAGCAGCGCTTCGAGGTAAGCCGTTGTCAGGCGCGCAATCAGGTCTTGTGCGTCCACATCAAATTTGGCTTCGCTGTAGCTGACTTGCGCTTGCCCGCCCTTGTAGCGCTGCCAGGCATCCATATTGAACAGCGGCTGGCGTACTGAGAGGGTGGCGATCTTGCTGTCGTATTGCGGGGTGTCGCTTTGTCGTGTGCCGTTGCTGAAGGTGGTGGTCCGGTCCGCATCGTTCTTGCTGAAACTGTACGAGGCACCGACGTTTGGCATCAGATTGGCTTTGCCGATGGCCTCAAATTCGGCGCCGGCGGCCTTCTCGAACCGCGCACTCTGGTATTTGGGGTCATTGGCCAGCGCAGTCTGGTAGGACTCCATCAGGCTCAGTGCAGAGGCGGGCGTGGCAAGGCTGCTCGAGGCGATCGCGGCCAGCAGGGCGGCAAGCGGGCGCAGCCAATGCCGTGGAAGACGCGTTACTTGGGCACTTTGGCGAGAACGAATGGATGACATGCGTGTGATGAGTAGTGATATCTGACGGTTGGCCCCGGTTGCCCGAGGGGAGGTGCGCAGCCGGGGGAGGCTCGGGCATACCGGAGGGCCCCCTCAAGGCTGCAGGAGCACTCCTATATGAACCCCTATATGAATCCCTATATGAAGTCGCCGGAGTGTAGGCCATGTTGCGGGCCGACAATGTGACGCAGATCACATTCTTTGGATGCCCGCAGACCTGGGAGTGAACCGAAAGCCCCATGGCCAGTCAGAGGGGTGATGCGTATCACTATTTTCATAAAGAAAATTTATCAGGCTCGCGGTTTGCTTGATCACCCCCATGTTGCGCTGCACCGGCCGATGACTGTCAATG
>OMID01000073.1 GCA_900299005.1 Oxalobacteraceae bacterium | reverse complement strand
TCGAGCTCGCGATGCTGTTCGGCCAGTTCACGCGTCCTTGCTGCGACGGTTTCTTCGAGTATCTTGTTCTGGTTCTCCACCAGATCTTGCTGGGCCCGCATACTGAGGGTTAATTCACCCTGTAGCCAGCGCGCCCGGCTGATCACCGCCAGAGCCATGATCAATCCTTCCAGACAGACACCGAAAGCTTGATTTGTGAATGGATTTTTCAGGAAATAGCCGAGGCCATGATCAGGCAAATACTGAAAAGGCGTTGGCATTCCTATGATGCCAAATAAAAATGACAACCTGAAAATCAGATAGGGCACAATTGCATAGGTAAAAAATAAAGCGAAACCAAATCCTGCTCGGTACCGTAGATAACTGCAGATGAAAAACGTCAGCAAAATAGCTCCAACCATCACACTATAGGTCTTGGCTACCCATTGCCCGATCACTGCCATCGTTTCGCCGTAAAACCCTCCGGTCAAGGCGGCAAAACAATAGACCAGCGCATAGACAATAAAAATATTGGTCACAAACTGAATTTTCGGAAAATACGTTTTTATTCCAAGGTATTGTCGGGCAAACAGGATGTAACTGATTGACTGCGCAAAAGCAAAGCCCACAAAGATGATGTAGGCGTAGGTATCTGACCACGGCGCCTTCAAATTTTCAATATTGATGAAAAACTCGAATAAACGGTTTCCATCAATCACATTCATTGATGCGACAGAAAAGAAGGCAATGATGATCCACAGTGCGTAATAGCGATTTACCTTATCGCTGGATTGCACGGCATTAAATATAGAAAATATCATCAGCGCAAAAAGCGTCCCCAGCAAGGCACCCTCCATATACAGGCCGAACCGACGGAAATCGGAATAGGAATCGCTGTCAATAAAACTGATGGAGAATGACTTTGCCGGAAAAATAGGATGAAACACTGCTTTCGATAAAACGGTGACTCGCTCGCCTTTTCGAATTAAAAATCTTGCGAAGGGGCTTTCAAACTTCGAGATGGCAGTCACTGAGGGACTGCCAGTGACATAAAAATTAAAATTACTGATCTCAAAACCGGCAGGTTTCAAGTGCAGGATCTCTCCGTCATTCCTGATTACATAGGGCGATAGTTCCCGCCAGCCCGATGAATCAATTTGTATCCGTTTGTCTTGATCGAAATTATTAACGATGTCCTGAATGATCCAATAGCTAGCATCAGGCCTAATAATTTTTATTTGATCTGCGGGAATGAATTTATCTTGTTGAGCCAGCACGTCTGCGTAGCTTGCCGAGTTCGTAAAATCCTGAAAAACCCGGACATTTTTGTCCTGAAAGACCAGCGACGTATCTTTGGAAAACGTTTGTCCTGCAATCGCTTCTGAAAAAAAACTTGCAGCAATCAGGCCAAGACCGCATAGAAATATTTTTATTTTATTCATTGTTTTTCCTTGTGCGCGCCAACTTCACGTGATTCGAGCCGAGCTTATCACTGATATAGTTTCTGCAAATACAGCCAATTCCAGGCTATGCCCTCCTGATTGCATACTGAATTTATTGTGTCCGACTTTGCTGTTCCGACCCGCATCTGGGTCTTTTGCCTTGAAAATTGTCTTGCGCAATCCAAGACAACCAGCGCTAGCTTACGACACAAATTGCATGCGGAATATAACCACTTGATTTTTAATAATTTTTTGGCCCAACGCAATCAGCCAATGACGGAGAGGGATATAATGCCCGCCTCTGGGAGAGCTGATTTGGGAAAAAGCACCCGGTCCGAAAAATGGACCACCGTCCCATGATTTAACGGACCAGGGAGACGCTGAAAATACCCCGAGCCTGCTCCATCGAAGGCTTGCGGTGTTTCATTATTCAGCGTTTTATTAGCGTGTCACACAGTGCTGTTATATTGCGACCAAACCGAGGCAGGAAGCGTCTGCCAAGTCCGGTATGACGCCTTGGAGAACAAGTTTTTTACAAGGTGATTTTTTGCGCCACAAAAGATGTTTTAATCGTTTTTCTCATCTTCTCTGCGATCGGAGCTCTCCATGCCGACTTATGTGGTTACTGCAATAACCGGACGCTTATCTCAGGAACAAAAATCATCGCTCGCGGCCAGCATTACCAAGATTCACTGCTCAGCCACTGGCGCTCCGGCCTATTTCGCTCAGGTACTTTTTAACGACGTGCCCGAGGGTGACTATTTCATTGGCGGCAAACCGCTTACGGGAGATATCCTCTTTGTCCACGGCGAAATCCGCGCAGGACGAGCGCTGTAAATAAAGCAGCGCATCATCCTGAATATTCTGGAAGACGCTGCCAGAATTACGCAGATGGAGAAAAGCCATATACAAATCTATATGGCAGATTTACCTGCAAAGCAAATCGCCGAGTGGGGAAAAATTCTTCCCAACCCCGATGAAGAAACAGAATGGTTCGCGTCAGTACCCGAACCTGTTAAAAAAAGAATGCTTGATTTAATGGACTAGGTTGTCAATTGTCACGACCGCTGAGAACGAGACGAAGCGTCATTTTCCCGCTCAGCTTATCGAGGCTGCGTCTTTTGCACCGAAGGACGAGCACGCATTTTTTCGGCGAGTATCTTCAGTTGTGGGGTTGCTGGCATCCAGCTCTGATCACCAAAGCGGAACTGCATGTAATCGTAAAGCGTGATGGCACAAATGGTGTCAAGGGTGAGAGATGAAGCCACAGGATCGCTTGGCGTCATAGCTGAAGCTTCCTCTTCAAGACGCTGCAGCGCCTCTACCATGGTACGGCGACGACGCAATCCCACAGGTGTCTCGTCAAATACCGTAGGTACGGTGACTTTTCTGGTAATGATGGTATGAACTGCGGCTTCGATGGCTCCCATCGCGACACCTGCACGCGAGAGGATAGCCGCAGTGTCAGCCGGGTTTCCACTCAACAGAGACGGCCACTGTGGCGCGCTTCTTGTCGCCTCCAGCCACTGCACGATCAGTAGGCTCTCACTCAATGAAGTGCCGTCCTCGAGTACCAACGTTGGCACCCGTGTAGCGGCATTGGCAGTGCGCAAGCGAGGATCATCTGCCCATGGGTCAACGATTGTTCTTTCGACACTGAGCCCTTTTTCTATCATTGAAATTTCTGCGATACGTACAAAGGGTGATGTCGTGTTGGATAAAAACTGCATGATGGACTCCTTCATTGCTGTTGTGTGAAGCTTTGATCGTGCTGCGAGCGCTCGAGTTTGTGATGCAAAGCTTGTGTGAATGGCTTACCTCGAAATGACGGAAACTCCCCGACTGATTTCGCCGGTTTTAATACATTATGTGACCACCATCAACGACAATGGTTTGTCCACTCACGAAGTCGGACAAGTCACTCAATAGATATAAGGCCGTACCCACAAGGTCATCTGGACGCTGTTCACGAGAGATGGCTCTGGCTTTCAAAAAACTTTGCTGCCATTCGATGGGGCGATTTTTGGTAGCATCCGTGATGACGAAACCTGGCGCAATGACATTACAGCGAACGCCATCCTTCCCACCTTCTTTGGCGAGACCCTTGGTCATTGCCAGCACCGCCCCTTTCGTCGCCACATAATGCAGATAACCCGGCTGGCCCGCCACGGCCACCACTGAAGCGATATTGACAATGGCACCACTTTGCCGTTCGCGCATCGCAGGCATGACGGCCTTGCAACAGAGCCAGATGCCTTTCACATTTACCTGAAAAATACGATCCCACTCTGCTTCACTCAATTCCTCGAAAGGGGTGAGTTTCACCTCTCGAAAATAGGCTGCGTTATTAATCAGTCCGTCGATACGACCAGTGGTCTTGATGGCAGCCTCAGCCATCGCTCGGGTGGAAGACTCGTCACTGACATCGACCTTCACATAAGTGCCACTTCCCCCTTGCGATTTGATGAGCTCCAATGTCTCCTCTGCGGCATTCATGTCGGCAATCACGACATGCGCCCCCTGACTGGCGCAACCGAGTGCGAAAGCTTGTCCAATGCCTGTCGCCGCACCAGTGACGATAATGGTGCGATCCTGGAGCAGATATTTTGTGGTCATTATTTTTCTCCTGAATGGTAAGTGCCAGACATGCTGGCGAATTGTCTGAGGTAGTGATGAATTAACCAGCGCAAGATTTCTCCACTGGGAAACGGCTGAAAGCCTTTGATATGGCAAACAATGGGACGAATAGATGTTGGCTCGCCATAAAATAAGGTTCTAGTCAGCATCTCCCCAAGTTTATTTTTAGTGGTGGTAATGGGATGTTGACCTTACCTCCTCAGGTCGCTGGCGGCGTGGCCAATACCCTGCCGTGCGCCTGTACTGTCTGCAGTATTGTCGCCTTGCCATTCATTTAACGAGCCAGGTTCTTGTTATGGTTTATCGCCGACGTGCTGATGGTGAGCGTTGTGTGAATCCGTACCGCGCAATATCGGCGCAGCATCGCAACGCGCTGTGTCGGCACACTCGATGATACGAAGATTACGCGCCACCTTGTCTCTGACAGGGGCATAGAACTCGACTTCGACAGTCCACACGCCCGACATTTCAAGCTCAAGCGTGGCTTTGTACTCGCCCGGCGCACCCGTAGAAATTGCCTTGACTGGCTTGATGGAGTGCGCCATAGGCATGGAAGGCATGAATGCACCTAATTTTAATTGCACTCCGTCCCATGGTGTGCCATCACGACGCTGAACTTTGACGAGACACTCCAAATAGGGGCCCGTGCCAAAAGAGACGCATTTGAGCTCTGCGCGAGGGCGACTTGTTTCCGCCTGAGTCACTACAGTTGGATACATTAGACCGGCAGCCAGTGCCAGCATAATGACTTGAGTTGTCCCACCGGGATATTTGCTCATCGTCGAGCTCCTTTTCGAATGCAAGATGCGCTTGCGATACCACGCGGCTTGAGCAAATGACGCAAAGAGAGCGAGAGTCGAAGCACCAAAGGTTCATCGAGCAAACCTCTGGGTCGCCATCGTAATATCGCGGCGACAAGGCCGCCGAAGATCACCATGCGCCAGCCGTGGAAAATACGCAGGGCATCCAACAGGCCCAGGTCAAGCAACACCCCCAGCAGCGGTCCCAGCGCAGTGCCCAGCCCACCTAGCAGCGCATATCCCACGGCGTGCACGCCCAGCATGGGATCGAATAATGCGGGCTCGATGTAGGTGGTACGGTGAGCATAAAGGCCGCCTCCCAGCGCGGAGAGTCCCCCTGCGAGTGCTGCTGCAACATGACGAATGTGCGTCACATGAATACCCTGCGCCGCAGCCAGCAGGTCGTCCTGGCCCGTCATGCGCATTGCCACGCCCAGCCGGGTGCGTTCGAGAAGCATCAGAAGGCAAAGCACCACCACCAATAATCCCGAGGTGAGCAGCAAGTATTCGGCTGATGTGACATCGTTTTCAAATAGCCATCGGATATCGCGAAACCCCTCGATACCTGCCGGCCCCACATCGCCGTCCTCCGATGGACGCTGCCACGTCCACCAGCCTAGAAGAATTCGAGACATCTCTCCTAATGCCAGTGTTGCAACTGCGTAGTGAAGACCCGAAAGATGGATAGTCATCAGCGCCAGGAACCAGGAGGCAAACGCACCCAAGCCAACGCCCATGGCCAGGGCCACCGCCAGCGGCATATGGAACATCACCGACATCACCCCTGCTGCATAAGCACCGAGGCCAAAAAATGCTTGCTGACCAAACGAGATGCGACCCACCAACAACATCAGGTAAGCTGACAAGGCCAGTAGCGACATGATGGTCATGTCACTCAATAAACCCGTCAGGTGCGCCCCCGACGCATCAGAAAAACCAGCTAGCAGCGGGCCCAGCGCGTCGAATACCATGATCGACGTCATGCTCATGGTCGTCACGAGCGAAGGCCCCAGGCAAACTGACGGCCCGATGTGGATTCACGTCGCCAGGTCAGCACCAGCAAAAGCAATGCGTAGCTTGCAAACTCGCGGCCTTGGGCGCCCAGCAACCGCTGTGAGCAGGCTTCCACAACACCCAGCAGCAATCCTCCCCATAGCACCCCGAGAACCGAACCCAGCCCGCCCAGCATGGCCGCAACCAGTCCTTTGAATAACATCCACATGCCAAACATCGGTGTTACCTGACCATCCAGAGAGAGCACTGCAAAGGCAGCGATCCCCGACAAGGCGCAAGCGAAGACGAAGCCAGCGGTCTGCAAGCGCGCCACCGGCATGCCAGCAAGCGCGGCCGCAGTGCGGTGCTCCGAGGCAGCACGCCAGGATAAACCAGCCCGCGTGCGACGAAGCCAGCTAGCGATTCCCACCGAGAGCCCTGCGGCTAACAACGTCAAGAGCAGTCGGTCCGGGCGTATCGTGATGTCGCCAATGACCCAGCTGCTTTGTACGGGAATCGCTGGAAAGTAATTCAGGTGCCTCGGAAGCAGATTCACGGCGAGTTGTTCAAGCTGCATCCAGATGGCGAAACTCGACGCTAACGCCACCATTTCCTGATTATCTGTCGAGAACAAGCGATCCCGGGAAGGACCTGCGAACCGACTATCGGTGTCATCAGCCCGTGCAAAGCACAGTCGCTCGACGTACCAGCCAATCAGGGTCGCGGAGACAACCACCACCCCTGCCACCATCGCAATGGACGTCTGAAAATGGAGATGACACCACGCGCCCATGTAGGCCGCCAGCATGGCGGTCGCGCCATAGGCTAGATTTAATCTTCTCAGGCAACCGAAGGTCAGCGACAGACCCAGACCAAGTAGTGCATAGACGCCACCGTCACAGAGTCCATCAAGCGTGAGCTGCAGCAAATCAAGCATGAGCCTGGCCGACTATCTCAGCTCTTGCGTTGCTGTCCGAGGTAAGCGCGCTGAATCACGTCATCCTCTGCCAGCTCTCCGGGATTACCCGAAAAACTCACACTACCCTGCTCCATGAGGTAGAAATGCTGCGCTACCTTGAGCGCCATGTGCGCGTTCTGCTCGACGAGAAATATACTCACGCCCTCGCTATGAAGCTGATGAATAATGGAGAAAATTTCTGCCACCACCAGCGGTGCTAGCCCAACGGATGGCTCATCCATCAATAACAATCGCGGACGTGACATAAGTGCTCGCGCAACGGCGAGCATCTGCTGTTCGCCTCCGGAAAGCGTCCCCGCCAATTGTTCTTGCCGTTCTTCCAGCCGGGAGAAGCGATGAAACATTGCATCAATATCGCTGCGGATGCCGCTGGTATCGCGTCGCCGGTAAGCCCCGGCCATGAGATTTTCACGCACGGTGAGCGAAGGAAAAACGAGCCGGTTCTCCGGGACCAGGGCCAAACCTCGTGAGACAATTTCAGCAGGCGTCTTACCGATAATTTCTTCACCTTCGAATTTTACCGAGCCGCGCTGCGGCTTGAGAATCCCCGACAGGGTGAGCATCAGTGTAGATTTGCCGGCGCCGTTAGGTCCAAGCAAACAAGTCACTTCGCCCGCTTTTGCAGAGAGCGAGACGCCTCTCAGTGCTTCGATCTTGCCGTACGATGTGGCGAGGTCTGTAATTTCCAGCATGATGGTGAGGGTATGGAGCGTCGGTAAGAGTTGGAAAATGATCGCCTCAGGCAGCCGCAGCTTGGTCTGCTCCGAGATAGGCGGCTCGCACCTGTGCGTCCTGTTGAATCTGCGCTGGCGTACCTTCGGCGATCTTCCTGCCGAAATTCAATACGGTGATGCGGTCGCACACACCCATCACCAGTTCCATATGGTGTTCAATTAGTACGATAGTCCGGCCCTTTTCGCGCAGGCTGCGGATGCGTGCGTCAAGATCATGAATCTCCTCGGCATTCATGCCTGCGGCAGGCTCATCGAGCAGCAGCAAGTCAGCATCCGTCGCAGCGGCTCGGATGAGCTCGAGTCTGCGCTGCTCGCCAAAGGCCAGTTGGCTGGCCAGCATGTCACGCTTGTGCGCAAGGTCGGCAAATTCGAGGAGCTCCTCTGCATATTCGCGGGCCTGAGCCGCACCCGATAGCCAGCGCTCGCGAAAACCAGCCCAGCCCACCTGGCGCACGACGCGGGCGGCCCAAATATTCTGCCAAACGGTAAGGTTGCCGAACAATCGGATATTCTGAAAGGTGCGCGCAATACCCAGTTGCGAACGCTGATGAGGATCCAGACGTGAAATATCCTGACCCTTGAAGTGCAGGCCTCCCGCCGTTGGCGAATAAACGCCGGTGATCAGATTCACCGTTGTGCTTTTACCCGAGCCGTTGGGGCCAATCAGTCCAAGAATCTCGCCCTGATTGACGGTCAAGTCGATTTCATCCACCGCCTTGACGCCGCCGAAGTGGCGGCTGAGTTTCCTGAGTTCCAGCATCGAGCGCAGCCTTTGTAATATTGATGTGAGCGCGCAGCGTCA
The DNA here is from genome assembly GCA_900299005.1 of Oxalobacteraceae bacterium. Lineage (GTDB taxonomy): Bacteria > Pseudomonadota > Gammaproteobacteria > Burkholderiales > Burkholderiaceae_D > Pernthalerella. Next base: position 5,995 of record OMID01000073.1, on the reverse strand, counting down.
AATTATTTGGCGCCTGCTCGTCCTTTGTCGAAAATAGTCAATGTGAGTGATCTCGTCAGCAAGCCGTTAGGGCGTACCAGCATCACAACGACAATCAGAACACCGAATAGCAAGCTCCGCCAATCGCCGAGGAATCGCAAACCCTCGAGCAAGAAGCCCTGAATGAACACCACCGCAAGCAGGGTGCCAGCCAGACTCGAAAGTCCGCCGAGAATCGGATAAGCGATGGCAAACGTGGCAAGCAGTATGCCGAAGTTGCCGTGCTCGATATGCGTTGCGTAATGGGCATAGACGCCGCCGGCCAGCCCGGCAATGGCACCGCCCAGACCAAATGCGGACACCTTGGCAGCCGTCAGGTTGATACCCACACTTTGCGCAGCAAGCTCGTCTTCGCCAACCGCACGCCACAGCGTGCCGACCCGTGAGCGATCCAGGGCCCATAGCAAGAGCAGCGCCACGGATACCAGCGCCCAGATAAGTTCATTGACCTCGAATGTGCTCCAGCCATTGGTCGGAAAATAGCGAATCCCACCAAAACCAAGACTGCCATCCGGGCCCACTGCGCCATTGGCGGTATCAACGCGATACTTCAGGTTAAAGAAAAATAGCCGAACGATCTCACTGAACGCCGTCGTGGCCACCACCAGCATCAATCCTTTGACGCGAAGCGATGGAAAGCCAACGGCCACGGCGATAATGCAAGCGGTCAGCGCTCCCATACCCAGGGCTAGCGCGCATGGCCAGTGCCAAATTGTGGTCATCATCCCAGCCACATAGGCGCCAATGGCGAAGAAGCCCCCCTGGGCCAGGCTGACCTGTCCGGTGTGGAGTACGCACCAAGCCGACAGGCCTAGCAAGGCATGGATGCCAATAATCTGAGCCAATCCGAGGTAGAAATCCATCTGATGTCACCCTACCTTCAATCCCGACCACCGGGTGCCGAAAACAGCCCACCGGGACGAAACACCAGAAACACGAATAGCATGAGCATGACGTAAATATCGCGCTCGCTGACGCCACGCATGAATTGAAACAGGTTCTCGGTAGCGCCAACAATTAGCCCCGCCACGATTGCCCCGGGAATGCTGCCAAGGCCACCGATCACGGTGACCACGAGGCCTTTCACGGTCAGGGGTAGCGCAAGCAAGGGCGAGAGCACACCGACAGCGGCGCCAGTCATTGCCCCGGCCGTTCCGCCCAAGAGACCTGCGATCACGAAAGTGCTGACATTGGTCGACGCGATTCCCATGCCGCATAACTGGGCCGCAACCGGTTGCTGTGCCACGGCGCGGGTGGCGAGGCCTAATCGGGTACGCTTTAACAGTTGAATCAATCCCACCATTGCGATACATCCCAGCACAAACACGAATAAAAGATCACCACGCACGAAAAATGGTCCGAATTCGATATTCGAGTCCTGAAACATTGCCGGGTAATTCAGTGGCATACCATGGGTCACATGAGAGATGAGTTCTTCAATGGCCAACAACATGCCCACGGTCGATAACAAGGTGGCATGAGGGTTATTGATAGGCAGGAATCGGAAGCAGACCAGATAAATCATCCAGCCCAGTACACCACCGGCCAGGGCCGCAGTGATGTAAACAAAAGGCGTCGGCATCACATTGACCAGTACGAGACTCAGGTAGGCGGCAGCCACTGCGGTCGCAGCATAAGACAGATTGATTTTTTGCATCACGCCAAAGATCAGCGTAAAGCCGATACCGATCAGCGCATAGGTCGATCCGAAAAGCAGTCCGTCGATGACGGACTGCGCAAGATCAACAAGACTCAGGAAGTCCATACAGACCCATCAAGAAATTGGACAGAAGGCTGGATGCATCCCAGCCCCGCGCAGGTGAACCGAGTCAGCCAGCGGTTACTGGTTGGGCGTATGGGCAACGACCCAGTTACCGCCTTTTGCCTGAACGAAGAGATAGGGCTTGATCGCCTCACGGTCATCGGTCCGACCGACTTTTCCGAGCAGTCCTTGAGTCTGTTTCAGACCTGCCAGCCCATCACGTATCTTCTGGCGATCTGCCTGAACCGTATCAGGGCGGCCCATCACCTTTTGCTTCTCGATGATTTCCTTGAGGGTGAAGATGTTCTCGAAAGCGGCCGCATTGTGGAGGTCCATATTGTATTTGGGGTTGACTGATTGCACAGCCGCTGCCGCTTTTTTGGCCTCTTCAGTGACGGGGGCAAAGCTGGTGGGTATCAGCAATCCCTCTGCTTGTTGAGCACAGCCATGCAAAGTCTCCATGCTGGAAGATGAGGTCAGCCCGATCAGGAGCTTGGGTTTCACATTTTGACGTGCCATTTCCTTGAGCACGCCACAGGTGGTGAAAGGATGGGCCGATATTGCAACAACGTCCGCATTGGCGCGCTTTATTTCACGAACCTGGTTAGAAAAGTTGATGTCATTGAGAAGCCACTCGCTCTGTCCCTTTACCTCGAGACCATTCGCTGCGGCCTGCGTTTTAATAACATTGAAGGTCGCATTGCTATGGGCGAAGTCTTTCTCTACGCCGCCCCAAAAAGTCTTGTGCTCACCCGGCAGAGATTTGACCCACTCGAAAACAGATTTGTACATCGTCGCTTCGCTGGGCACATTACGAAACGCCCACTGTGACATTGCTGCTAGTCCCCCCTTGGCGGCGACATCCGTGTATAGCGGGAACTGCACTCCCGAGTCTGAGGCATCGCCCGTCTTCTTCTGCAGAATGCCGAAAACAGGCTCAGCGACATTCGAGCACGTCGGGCCCACAGCAACGATAGCATCCGGCTGCGACACGATACGGCGCAGGGCATTGATGCCCTCTTCAGGATTGCATCGATCGTCGAGGTATTCGATGACCAGTTTCGCCTTGCTGCCATCACCGAGCGTGACACCCCCAGATTTATTGATAATAGCGGCCGCTGCCTGCATGGCAGCCTCGCTCTGCTGTCCAAAGATGCCGACCACGCCCGTCTTTGCACCAATGCCGTAAATCTTGACCGTCTTCTCCTGCGCCTGCGCCAAGCCCGCTGCTGCAAACATCAGGAGCGCGGCTATACATTTATTTTTATTGAAATTTATATGCTTCATTGTTGTCTCCCATGGTCTTGTAGTGGATTCGTTCTATGCGGGGAACATGAACCGGGTAATTTTTATTATTAAAACTTACATAGTTTCAGAGGCAGACTCATCTGAATTATCTGGCAAGCATCGCTCGAGGCTCTGAATTCAGAATTCATAACCGACTCAGACCACACTCTATCATCATTTTTACTCTCGCAAAACGTCAACAGGTAGTGGTTTCAAGTGTAGTTTCTAAAAACGCAAAGGCAGGATATCAGCAGGCCTGACCAAGAATCGCGAGGCGCTTGCCGCGTCACTGCAGATCGCCTCGCCGCGTCTTGCAAAAAACAAAACCAACGACCAAGGCATCAAGCGTGTCCAGAGCGAAGGCCGAAAAATGCAAAAACAAAACCCCAAGCGCATTTATCCCTGCGATAGGCGCATCGATACCTAGGCGCCTGGGTACCGGCATCTGCGGTCAAAAGTTCTATCGCCAGAGATCAAATCGGGTTAATCTGGTAGCGGCTCTTATGTGGCTCTGCAAAAGAGCTTGTCTCGTCAGGCGGCTGGCCGCGTTGGCAGTTAGTTATCAACTCCGAGGACTTAATCATGCCGAACATGACTATCACTTGCCACTGTGGCCAAGTAAAAATCAAGCTCTCTGGTGATCCTGTCGCAGATCTTTACTGTCACTGCACTGACTGTCAGCGAATTACCGGCGCTGGGTGCGTGCCTTATTCAATTTATCCGCATGCCGCTGTCGAGGTCACTGAGGGGAAGACTTTCAAATGGGCGCTCAAGGACAATCAGCGAACCCGGTGCGCGAACTGCGGTACTTACCTCTTTGGCGATCCCGTCGGTATGGGTGTTCATGGCATCAGTGCCTACCTCTTGCCACCCGGAGTATTCAAACCTGCGCTCCATATCATGTGCAAGGAAGCGCTGGTACCCGTGAAAGACAACCTGCCTCACTTCGCAGGCTTCCCTGCCAGTTTCGGCGGCAGTGACGAGCAGGTCGAGTGGTAGCTGCGGCCTATGGCCTGATCCCCGGTGAACATCTGCCATGAAGTTTGGAGCGCGATGATTTATCGGGGCTCATGAATCTCTCGCTTGTTCTCGCTGGGGAATGACTTGGTGCCGCTTTGCTGTGCTCTTACAGCTTCTTAGGCGCTATTAAAATGAGCGCCGCGAAGCAGCGCGATCGCTGGCAAGGCGGGGACGCCGAAGACAGTGCAGAGGTACGGCTAGGCGCCCCAACGCGGCCAGCGGCATTTTGACAGGGCCTATTAGCATCACGATGGTGTTACAGTCAGACCCTGGTTTTTCATTCTTCGGAGCCCTGTGTCATTTGCCTCTTTCGATACCCGCCCACTGAGCCCATCTCTCGGCGTCGAGATCGTGGGCGTTCAGCTTTCGCGAGGGCTGGATGAACGGCTTTTTCAGGATATTTATCTCGCATTCCTGAAGCATCAGATACTGCTGTTTGACGTTCAGCCCCTCTCGCCCGGCGAACAGGTTGAGTTCGCACGATGGTTTGGCGAGGTCCAGATCCATGTAATGAATCAGTACCATAGTGATGCGCATCCGGAGTTGTATCGGCTATCGAATGTCGATGAGCATGGCAAGCCAAACGGAAAATACCCCGACAAGGGCACCATGGCCTGGCATACCGATGGCTCATGGCGTCAAGTGACCGGGCAGGCCACTATTCTGTATGCAGAATTGATGCCGTCGGCGGGCGGAGAGACTCACTTCTGTGACATGTATGGCGCTTATGATCGGCTGAGCCCGGCATGGCTGGAGCGCATTAGCGGACTTCGTGCGGTACACAATCTGGATTTTTCTCGTAATCGCCGGCACGCCGAAGAGCCCATGACCGATGCGCAACGACGTCTGGTTCCCCCGGTTGATCACCCCGTGGTGCGCACTCATCCCGAGACGGGAAAGCGATGTCTTTTTTTGGGTGATCACGCTGAATATATTGTCGGCATGGACTACGACGAGGGACGCGCGCTGATTGATGAATTAAATACGCTCGCCATTCATCCTGATCTGGTTTACGCCCACCGATGGCGCCCCGGCCAGCTGATTGTGTGGGATAACCGCTGCCTTCTTCATCGAGGCACCGAATACGATGTCCATCACGAACCGCGAGTGATTCGACGGTGTACTGTGCTCGGCGAAATTCCCCAAGCCTGATGCACTGAAATTCCCCGCTCTGGCGGCTCAGTTGTTTTCTTCAGCGTGCCTCAAGGGCAATTGGCTCTGCTTGAGTGGTCTCAGCACAAAACTGGATTTGCTGTTTCGAATCCCGGGGATCTTGTACAGGCGCTCACGCAAAAATCGCTCGTAGTCGCGTGTGCCTTCCACGGCAACACGGATGTAATAGTCATAATCTCCCGACACCAAAAAAGCTTCCAGCACTTCGGGTATGTCCTGCAGCGCTTTGCCAAACTCGAACAATGCCTCGTCCGAATGGCTGTCAATCGTCACATGGAGAATCACCGTCTCGCCAAGGCCGATTTTCTCCGGATTGACCCTCACGGAATAGCCCTCAATCACGCCGGCATCCTCCATGCGCTTGACCCGGTTCCAGCAAGGCGATGCGGTTAAACCGACCTGCTTGCCCAATTCCTGAAGGCTGATGCGCGCATCTCGTTGGAGGGCGCGCAGGATGGCAATGTCGAATTTATCCAGTTCCATGCTTTTAAAATCCAATTTTTAAGAAAATTTTTCTTAATATTAGATGAATACGGCAAATTTAAGAAGCATTTTCTGCAAATGAAGGATTATATTGTCGACATGGATTTGCTTTGAGATGGCAAGACCAAAGCCGCTACCGCGGCGCCCGTGCTGTGGCCCGAGCCCGTCTTACCGGATGGACGAGAGCCACAGCGCTCCCCCCACCCACGACCCTGGAGGAGACTAGCATGT
>OMID01000072.1 GCA_900299005.1 Oxalobacteraceae bacterium | reverse complement strand
GCTGGCTACGCCGATGCGACCAAAGGGTACGCGAGTGCGGCAAGAACCTGGGGCATAGGCCTGAACTGGTATCTAAACGAATCCTCGCGGGTCGCGATCAACTACGACCTCACGAAGTTCGACAACGTGCGAACTGGCACCGTGCTCAAGGGTGACGCCGAGCAGTTCTTGGTCGCACGATATCAGCTGGCATTCTGAGCCTTGCGACCTCGTCGAACCAAAAGCGGTCGGGTAAGGCCGCTGGCGCCGTTGTCAGCGTGGGCAGTTTCTTGCCATAGGTCGAGGCAGACCATGAACCTAGCTCGTTGGTTTGATGGCAAGGCGACAACCCCACAGACAGTTCAGATGTACGGCAAGGTGTTGGCAACGCCGCCAGCGATCTGATGCGCCAGGTGATGCATGCCCCCTTGAGATCGTCGGGGGGCATCTCTTATTTGAAATCCTTCTAAAGAAATTCCAAAAAATTCGTTTTGTTTATAGCGATCGGGTGCAAAGATTCAGCCTTCACTTGAGAAATTATCCAAATGTTCAATGCGATTCCGTCGTCGGCAGTGCCTCCATCCGCTGTGCGGCGGGTGCTTCCGGGTTTTCATCTTGCGATGGGGTTCACGGTGCTATACCTCTCGCTGATTGTGCTCTTGCCGCTATCGGCATTGTTCTTCAAGACCTTGTCCATGAGTTGGGAGGCATTCTGGAACACAGTCAGCGCTCCCAGGGTGGTGGCTGCGTATCGGCTGACTTTTGGCGCTTCTTTAGTAGCCGCGACGGTCAACGCGGTCTTTGGGGGAGTGCTGGCATGGGTGCTGGTGCGTTACCAGTTCACCGGCAAGCGTCTGCTGGATGCGCTCATTGATCTTCCTTTCGCTTTGCCGACCGCAGTGGCAGGTATTGCATTGACCGCTTTGTATGCTTCCAATGGCTGGATAGGTCGATTCCTGGCGCCCTATGACATCAAAATCGCGTTCACTCCGTTTGGTATCGGGGTGGCGCTGGTATTCATCGGCTTGCCATTCGTGGTTCGCACACTTCAGCCGGTGCTCGAAGAATCCGAGCGTGAGCTGGAGGAGGCCTCGGCATGCCTTGGGGCGACGCGATGGCAGACCTTCGTGCATGTGATCTTTCCGACCATCCTGCCCGCCTTGCTGACGGGTTTTGCACTGGCATTTGCTCGCGCACTCGGTGAATACGGCTCGGTGATTTTCATTGCCGGGAATATGCCGATGGTATCCGAGATCGTTCCGCTGCTGATTGTCACCAAGCTGGAGCAATACGACTACGCGGGCGCAACAGCAATCGCTGTCGTCATGCTTGCGGCGTCCTTTGTGATGCTCCTGACGATCAACTTATTGCAGGCATGGGTTCGCCGTCACCGCAAGGAGGCTCGATGAGTACGCTCGCTCCCACCTTGACGGTATCCGAGCCGTTCATATCGCGCTTCGAGCCGATTGGCGCCCCGGCAGCGACCACCGAGCCAGCGTGGGTTCGCGCACTGTTGATTGCGGTAGCGCTGGCTTTTGCGCTGCTCTTTCTTTGCGTTCCTTTGGCCGTCGTGTTCACCGAGGCACTACGGAAGGGGTGGCAGGCATATTTATCAGCCATCGTAGATGATGACGCAATGGCTGCCATTCGGCTCACGCTGCTGACCGCAGCCATTGCCGTTCCCGCAAATCTGGTGTTCGGTGTTGCTGCTTCATGGGCGATTACCAAGTTCGAGTTCCGGGGCAAGCAGCTGCTGCTGACCCTGATCGACTTGCCGTTCTCAGTGTCTCCGGTGATCTCGGGTCTGATCTACGTGCTGCTATTCGGTGCGCATGGGTGGTTTGGTGCGTGGCTAGCGGAAAACGATATCCAGATCTTGTTCGCCGTGCCCGGCATCGTGCTGGCTACCGTGTTCGTGACCTTTCCTTTCGTCGCACGTGAACTGATACCGCTGATGCAATCGCAGGGTACTGAAGAAGAAGAGGCTGCGCTCGTCCTGGGCGCTTCCGGCTGGCGCACCTTCTGGCATGTGACGCTGCCTAACATCAAGTGGGCTTTGCTGTACGGAGTCATTCTCTGCAACGCTCGTGCGATGGGTGAGTTTGGCGCAGTGTCGGTCGTGTCGGGCCATATTCGCGGCGAGACCAACACCATGCCGCTTCAGGTGGAAATTCTCTACAACGAATACAACTTCGCGGCGGCTTTTGCGGTGGCCTCACTGCTGGCGCTGTTGGCGCTGGCGACCCTGGCATTGAAAACATTTGTCGAGTGGCGAGCCCGCGCAGAGCATGCGGCACCTGTTTTGGAGAGACCTCATGAGCATTGAAGTACGAAATATCAGCAAGCGCTTTGGCAACTTTGTCGCACTGGATAACGTGTCGCTGGATTTTCCCTCCGGTGAGCTGACCGCGTTGCTGGGCCCTTCAGGTTGTGGCAAGACGACGCTGCTGCGAATGATCGCCGGGCTGGAACAGGCCGATCAGGGACAGGTGCTGCTTGATGGCGAGGATGCCTCTTCCCGCCATGTGCGGGAGCGACAAGTCGGTTTCGTATTCCAGCACTATGCTTTGTTCAGGCACATGAGCGTGTTTGACAATATTGCCTTTGGCTTGCGCGTGAAACCACGCAAGCAACGACCCAGCGAGGCGCTAATCCGCGAGAAGGTCATGCAGTTGCTCTCGCTGGTGCAACTGGACTGGCTGGCCGATCGCTATCCTGCGCAACTCTCGGGTGGTCAGCGTCAGCGCATTGCGCTAGCCCGCGCGCTGGCCGTCGAGCCACGCGTGCTGTTACTGGATGAGCCTTTCGGGGCGCTCGATGCCAAAGTGCGCAAGGAATTGCGCCGCTGGTTGCGGCGCTTGCATGACGAGCTTCACGTGACCAGCATCTTCGTCACACATGACCAGGAGGAAGCCCTGGAAGTCGCGGATCGCGTGGTGCTGATGAACAAGGGCAGAATAGAGCAGATCGGTGCACCCGATGAAGTCTACAATCAGCCGGCTTCACCGTTTGTGGTCGGCTTTCTGGGTAATGTGAATCTATTCCATGGTCGCGTGAATGAAGGCGTCATGGCAGCCGGGGGCGCGTCGCTGCCTGTGCCCGACCTTCCTCAGGCACGAGACGCGGCGGGTATCGCGTATGTGAGACCGCATGAGCTTGAGGTCGAAGCTTTCGTGCCGGGTGCGCAAGGCATTGTGGCCGAACTCAAGCGTGTGCATGCCATTGGTCCGCTGGCCCAGCTGGAGCTCGAGCGCCGGGATGATCGTGGCCTGATTGAGGCGCAGCTTCCGATCGCGCACTTTGATCAGTTAAAGCTGCATGAAGGGGCTCAGGTAGTAGTCCGGCCCAAGCGCGTGCGGGTTTTTCTGCAAGATGCTGCCTGAGGGACGGCGCGTGAATTTCCAGCAACTGCGCTCCGTGCGCGAAACTGTTCGTCAGGGTTTTAGCCTGACCGAAGTCGCTAATGTTCTGTTCACCTCGCAACCGGGTGTCAGCCGTCAGATCCGCGAGTTGGAGGAAGAGCTGGGTATCAATATTTTCGAGCGTAATGGAAAGCGACTTACGGGTCTTACCGAACCAGGCAGAGAAGTCTTGCAGATCATTGAGCGTTTGCTGCTTGAATCAGAAAACCTGCAGCGGGCAGGTGAAGCATATTCCGGCAAGGATATTGGCACCTTGTCGGTGGCGGCCACGCACACGCAGACACGTTATGTGTTACCCAGTGCCGTGCAGAATTTCCGAGCAGCCTATCCGCAGGTGCGCATCGCTTTGCAGCAGAGCGCGCCTGAACATATTGCCGAATGGGTGTTGTCTGGAAAAGCAGATATTGGCATTGCGACAGAGGGCCTGTCGCGCTTCGATGAACTGGTGTCTTTCCCCTGCTATGAGTGGCATCACGTCATCGTAGTCAAGGAGCGGCATCCCTTGTTGAAAGCCGAAGGTCTCACCCTCGAAAATCTGGCGTCCTACCCCCTGATCACTTATGACAAAGGGTTTACCGGACGCAGCCATATTGATGAGGCATTTCGCGACAGGGGCATTGAACCGGATATCGTGCTGACCGCCATGGATTCCGACGTGATCCAGCAATACGTCTCACTCGGTCTTGGCGTGGGTATCGTTGCGTCAATGGCGGCGGAGCATTTGCCCAAAGGGCTCAAGTCCCTGCCGGCCAGCCATTTATTCGCAACGAATGTGACACGCATAGCGGTAAGGCGTGGCGCTTTCCTGCGCGAGTACGCAGTTGACTTTATTCGGCAGCTGGCGCCGAGGGTATCTCTGAAAGCATTGGCAGAATCCGTCAGCTGGCGCAAGCAGGCGTAGGTAGCGGCTTGCTACTCATTGGCAGCCATCCGTGTGCGGCTGGCTGCTTGACGATCATCTTCTCAGCGACCGTATCACCAACACGCCTGCACCAGGCGCAGCGCTCGGCTGAGGCTGGCATGGTAGATAAATACCACGCCAGTACGACGCAACTCTTCAAGCTCCCGGTATAGTGCGGATGCGAGCATAGCATCGCAAATTATAAATAAAACAATATTCTGGGAGACGCACGATGATCCGCCATACCCTGGCTCGCATGTTGGCAATGCTGTCGCTGTTCCTCGCCGTCGCGACACCGGCCTCTGCCGCTGATAATTATCCATCGCGTCCGATCACGCTCATCGTTCCCTGGGCTGCAGGTGGCGGCACAGATGCCCTCGCGCGCATCATTGGCTCGCTGCTTGAAAAAGAACTTGGTCAGCCCATCAATGTCGTGAACCGCACCGGGGGTAATGGCGTGGTGGGTCATGCAGCGATTGCTTCCTCCCCACCGGATGGCTATACGCTGGGCATGATCACGGTGGAGATCTCCATGCTGCACTGGGCAGGGCTCACACCACTGACCCCCCGAGACTACACGCCCATCGCACAGATGAATATCGATCCTGCGGGGGTCACTGTGCGTGCTGATTCGCCCTACAAGACCATGGATGATTTGCTCAAGGCGATCAAGGCCAATCCCGGCAAAGTGAAGGCTTCTGGCGCAGGGCAGGGAGGCATTTGGCATCTGGCCCTGGCGGGCATGCTCAAGGACCTCAAGGTGGAGCCGGCTACAGTTCCCTGGGTACCCGCCAATGGTGCTGCGCAGGCCATGAATGATCTGGTGGCAGGCGGCGTTGAGTTTGTCACATGCTCGTTGCCGGAGGCACGCTCACTTATCGACGCAGGCAAGGCGAGACCCTTGGTGCTGATGTCGGAAAAATCTTCATCGCTCTACCCGAATGTGCCCACGCTGAAGGCCGCGGCCGGGAGCAACTGGTCCATCGGTGCCTGGCGCGGCATCGCCGCCCCGAAAAATCTCCCGGCAGACATACAGGCAAAGCTGGGTGCGGCACTCAAGAAGATTTACGATAGCAAGGAATATCAAGGCTTCGTGTCCAGCCGAGGCTTCGGCCTGACCTTCGCTGATGCCAAAGGATTTGAGCAGCTCATGGCCAAGAGCGACGCTGACATGGGTGCGACCATGAAGGCCGTGGGTCTGGCGAAGTAGGGGCTGCGATGAAATTCAATGACGCCGTAAGCGGCGCACTGCTGCTGGTACTTGCGGTGGCTATTCTCGTCAGTGTGCGCAGTTTTCCTGCGATACCGGGGCAAAACATTGGCCCCGGCGTGTTCCCTGCCACGCTGGCCGTGCTACTGGCTCTGTGTGCCGGGCTACTGATCTTCAAAGGATGGGCGCCCTCAAGAGAGGATCCCTGGGTCGTGATGGGCGAGTGGATGAAATCGGCGCACCATCTTAGAAATTTTTTTATCACTATTGGCTGTCTGCTCTTCTACATCTTCGCATCGGAGCCCTTGGGATTTCTAGTGTGCAGTACCGTCATCCTGATGGCCATGTTCTGGGCCTTGCGTGTTCGTGGTGCGCTCATCGTTCCCCTGGCGACCCTGATCACGCTGGTAATCCATACGGTGTTCTACAAAGGCTTGCGCGTTCCCTTGCCCTGGGGCGTGCTGCAGTCCGTGCAGTGGTGAGGAGAGAGCGATGAGCGCTGCCGTATGGATGCAGGCACTGGGGATGGTGTTCGATCCTTATGTGCTGCTGGTGATTTTCAGTTCAGCGCTGTTCGGATTATTTGTGGGATGTATTCCCGGCCTCACCGCGACGATGGCCACTGCACTGCTGGTGCCAATGACCTTCTTCATGCCGCCAGTGCCGGCGGTGGCGGCGATTGTCACGGCAACGGCCATGGCGATTTTTTCAGGGGATATACCCGGCGCGTTGCTGCGTATTCCCGGCACGCCTGCTTCTGCGGCATATGCCGATGAAGCGTATCAGCTGACCCTGAAAGGGCAGGCGGAGATCGCCCTCGGGGCGGGATTGGTATTTTCAGCCATTGGTGGGTTATTCGGTACAGCGGTCCTGATTTTGTTTTCACCTTCGCTGGCCGAGTTTGCATTGAAATTTTCCTCGTTCGAATATTTCTGGCTGATGGTACTCGGGTTATCGGGGGCTATCTTCATCGGTAACAGCAGTTTGCTCAAGGCCTCGGTATCACTGCTTCTGGGTCTGCTGATCGCCTGTATCGGTCTGGAGAACCCGGCGGCACATCCACGTTTTACCTTTGGTATTCCCGAGCTAATGAGTGGCATTGAGCTCATACCGATGATGGTGGGTATGTTTGCAGTGTCCGAGCTGCTGCGCTACATCACGAATCTGGATCCGCCGGCAGTGATACTCACCCAGAAGATCGGCAATATCTTTGCCGGCATGTGGGCCTTGCTGGTCAAATACCCATGGCAGCTGGTGCGAGGCAGTGTATTGGGCACGGTCATAGGCATACAGCCGGGCGCAGGCGCCGATATGGCGGCCTGGATGAGCTATGCGACCAGCAAAAAATTTTCCAAAGAGCCGGAAAAATTCGGCACGGGTCATGTCGAGGGCGTTGTGGAGTCGGGTGCTGCAAACAACTCGGCACTGGCCGGTGCGTGGATACCCGCCATTGTGTTCGGCATTCCCGGCGATTCGATCACGGCCATTGCCATTGGCGTGCTGTACCTGAAAAACATGAACCCCGGCCCGACCATTTTCATCAACCATCCGGAAAATATCTACGGCATTTTTATCGTCTTCGTGCTGGCCAATTTGGTGATGCTGCCATTGGGTTGGTTGACAGTGAAAGTGGCCACCACGGTACTCAAGGTCGCGCGCAATATCCTGATGCCGACGATTCTTTTGTTTTGTATCGTGGGCTCTTTTGCAGTTACCAACTCAGTACTGGGTGTGGTGCTGATTCTTTTCTTTGGCCTCGTCGCATTCGTGATGGAGGAAAATGGATTTCCCGTCGCGCCCGCGATTCTGGGTGTGGTGTTGGGCAAAATGCTGGAAGAGAATCTGGTCACTTCAATGATCAAGTCTGATGGTGATCCTTTCGTGTTCTTCACACGACCCATCGCCATGTGGCTGGCATTGGGCACCGTGGTGGTCGTGCTGTGGCCGGTGCTTGCCTGGTTGCTCGCGCGGCGAACCTCTGCGGCACAATCCCTTCACTGAGCGAGCCGCTGAGCGCATATCGGAGGGGCAAATGCGGGTCGCTGGGACAAGTCGGCTGGATTTTGGGCGGGTTATCTCAAGGCCGTGGTGCGCTGCAGAACCCCCGATAAACCCCAGGGCTTTGCGCTATCGAGTTCAGTGCGCCCATTGTGGGATACTATGCGCGGCGGGTTGCTGGCCAGGCCAGCGTCGCAGCCAGTGAAGACCTAGCGCAAGACGCGCCAAACTTCGCCAAAGCCATGAGGTTATCGTCATACCAGCCGGTACAAAGCAAGGTAGCTGCGTAAGGGCAGAGGCATCTGCGGGCGCTGCCAAAGATATAATCACCAGAACTCAGTAGGAGGAGAAGTAAATGTTCGGATTGCTCGTTTTTCTGATTGCTTTGCAAGAGGAAGTCAATGTCTCCAACCACCTGTCTCGGGAGGACTGCGAGGTCGCGGCAGCCGCCATCCAGAAAAGCCAAGAGGTCAAGAGCGCGCAATGCGTCTATTTCAAGCCCAAGAGCGTGGAAGAGGGCTTCTGACCTGCGAGATCAGTGACGGGTCTGGAGCGATGCTTTGCTCCGGGTTCAATGCAGTCGCAGGTGGCCGGTCAATGAGGATGGGGTGCGCGCTGATCATGGCGTGCATGTTGGCGCTCCTGGGCGGGATGGGTCCCGCGGCGGCGTACAACTATCCCCGAGACAGGAAAGATCTCAACACTTTTCGGGCCACCTACAAGTGCCGGTATGACGGCTATCGCAAATTTGGCTCGGTGGTGCGCTTCTCGTCCGATGGCGATGAAAAGGCCGTCTATTTCAAAATAGATCGTGGCTGGAAGCTGGACGTAAAACAACGGCTGTTCAAGAAGTCCTACAAGAGTGGCGATCTGGTCGTTGATGGAAAGACCTACCCACCGCGCTACGTCAATGCGATTTTCGTGATCGACGATCTGAAATTGGTCAGGGAGCACGGATTTGTGGACAGTCCCGTCGATTATATTTCTTATTACGACTGTGCCGAGATTGATTAACGCATTCACTTAAATGCAGTTTTCCTCGATGACGGGCAGCGTTGCCCTTGGTTTATAGTGGCGGGGCTAGACCTTCATAATAAATCGCTGGGATCCAGCGCCAACTACAGGAGATACACGATGGTCACATTCCCCTTGAGCCGATGGCTGGCAGTCGCTGCGTTGTCACTCATGACCTTGAGCGTCAGCGCTCAGGTGCTGGACCGGAAAACCCTGAGTCTTGAGGCGGCAAACAAAATCATCGCCGGCGCAATAGCCGAGGCGCGGGCCAACAATTGGCTGGTCGATATTGCCGTGGTTGACGAGGGGGGGCATCTGCTGAGTTTTCAGCGCATGGACGGGGCGCTGATCGGCAGTATCGATGTGGCCATTGGTAAGGCGCGCACGGCATCCTTGTTCAAACGTCCCACCAAGGTACTGGAAGAGGTAGCAAAGACGCGTCCGGGCATTCTTACGTTGCCCAATGGGGTGCTCATGCAAGGGGGCGTACCCGTGGTCGTCAACGGCCAGACCGTGGGCGCGGTGGGTGTCAGTGGGGTCACTTCGCAGCAGGACGAGCAGGTTGCCGAGGCGGGGATTCGCCACGCGGGATTGGCGCCGTAATCAGCCCGCTGCCCACTGATCCGAGGGGGCGGCGGTGCCTGCACGCATCTGTGATTACCCGCAAGGGGCTGTTTGCCGTTGCCGCGCCTGCGCCATCGTGCAACTGCCTGCCTGACGATGCATCGATACTTCTATCGCCCCTTGCTGTCCTTTGGGCTGCTCTTTTGCAGCCTGCTCTCCAGCGCCAGTGCGGGCAATTTGAGCAAAGCAGATATCGAGCGCATGGTCGACTACTTTTATGTGGTCGGTGACATCCTGCCCGATCTGCCGGTGTATCCCCTATTCGTCAAAGAGGCGACAGCGGCAGACGCAAAGCCCGAGCTTAGAGCGTATGTGTTTGAGTCCCTTGATTTTGCGCCCGCCCGCGGATACAGCGGCAAGCCGATCAATCTGCTGATCATCATGGACTTATCGGGCAATTTTCTCAGGCTCCGATTGCTCGATCACAAAGAGCCCCTGTTTCTTGACTCGGCAGGAACATTAAAGCTTGAACAATTCGCGTCGCAATACAAAGGACTTTCTACGCGCCACTCCGTAGAGATTGGTCCCTACAACGATCCGGGCTTGCGCGATGAGCGTGTGGCCCATGTCAAAGGTGTGCAACAAGGCACGATATCAGTGAGGGCGATCAACCGCGCCATCTTGAACGCGGCGGCGGCAGTGGCGACGGCAAAGCTCAAGATCGGTGCTGAAGAAAATCCCATGGCGCACAGTCCGCCGGCATCAAAAGAGTCGAAGGAAATAAAAGAGCCCAGAGAAATTAAAGAACCCAAGCCGGACCTGCGACCTGAAGTAAAGCCCTTGTTGACTGCAGAAGAGAGCAAAGGAACCTCGGTCAACCCCAAGACAGAATTGACAGATCAGCGCTCTGAGGGCGGCAAGGACTCGCGTCCGCTGGGACTGGCAGAGAAAAAAGCAGAACCCACGCTAATGCCTCAGTCGACAACGCAAAGTGGCCCGCCGCCTGCGAAAACCCCGAGCGCAGCACTGGCAACTCAAGGCGTATCCGATAACGCGAGTACCGTCAGCGCCTATCAGCCTGCACCTGCAGGGACCGGGCAGGTGAGAGATACCCAACCAGCCCTCGTGCCTGCCAACCGTGGCTCAGGTGTGGTGGTCCCATCTGACGAAGTGGACGACTGGATCACTACTTGGCAATCACGCAGCGGGCACATTACCGTGCTGCTGACTGGACTTGCTTTATTGAGCGTTGCACTGATTGCACAGAAGCGGTTCAGTGCCAGTCAACAGCGAATGCGGCGACTTCGAACGCTTTACTTGCTGTTCACTCTCGTGTTTATTGGCTGGATAGCGCAAGGGCAGCTGACTATCGTGAACATCACCGCCGCGCTTGAAGCGCTGACGACGGGTGGCGATGTGAGTTTTCTGATGAATGATCCGATGACAGTGATTCTTTGGGCCTTCGTGGGGATCACCTTGCTCGTCTGGGGTCGGGGTACTTTCTGCGGCTGGCTTTGCCCGTTCGGAGCATTCCAGGAGTTGGTCAGTCTGGTTGCCAACGCCGTGGGATACCGGCAGCGACGTCTGAGAGCGGCGCTGGATGTCAGACTCAAAGGGATCAAATACCTGATCCTCGCGATACTGCTCGTTTCCTTATTTGCGGCGCCGCCGCTGGCCGAACTGGCCGTCGAGGTAGAGCCATTCAAAACGGCGATCAGTCTGTATTTCATGCGGGACTGGCCCTATGTGTTGTGGGCTGTCTTCTGTCTCGTGCTCAGCGTGGTGGTCTATCGTGGCTATTGTCGCTATCTGTGTCCGTTGGGGGCAGCGCTGGCCTCGGTTGGATTTTGCGCTTATGGTCATGGATACCTCGCAAACAAGAGTGCGGCACGCCCTGTCAGACGTGCCGGCATCGTTGCGAGTATCAGGCGATTTCTCCATCCGGCGAGATCAACTACCGGGAATGCTTCCAATGTCTCGACTGTGTGTCGATCTATCAGGATCCCCAGCGCTGCTTCCCGTTGATACACATAAAAAAAGCGTCAGCTCAGGCGGCATTGCCGATGTAGTCATGAGAGCCTTCAGCGTTCTTGTGACGGGCTTGATGTAATTTCTGCAAACCCTTTGCCAACTCGGCGCGATAGCGTTCGACTGCCCGTTCCTTGACATGCCCAAAGCCCCGGATTTTTTCAGGTAGCGCAGCGAGCTCCACAGCATGCGACAACGTTTCTGCATCGAGTGTTTTAAGCAGCGATGCCACCAAGTCGCGATAGTCCCCAATCAGCTGACGTTCCATCCGACGCTCTTCGGTCCAGCCAAACGGATCGAACCTCGTGCCTCTCAACCACTTTGCGCGTGCGAGCAGCTTGAGCAGCGGCCACACCCAACTGCCATATTCTTTTTTCAGAAGATTGCCGTTGGCATCCTTTTGGGATAACAGCGGCGGGGCAAGATTAAAGCGCAGCACCCGCTTTCCGTCGAATTGTTCGCGGAGTTTCTCCATGAAGTGCTCGGCGGTATAAAGACGTGCCACTTCGTATTCGTCTTTGTAGGCCATCAGTTTGAAGAGTGACCGGGCAACGGCTTTCGACAGCCGGTCGCTTTGTCCAAGCGCGGTCTCTGCCTGCCTTACCTGATCGACCAATGACTCATACTCAAGCGCATAGGCGGCATTCTGATATTCCGTCAGATACTGAACACGCCGCTTGACGATGCTGCTCAGCGTTTCGGGCATTTTTAACAGCACCGGCTGAGAGGGTGTGGCCAGGCGCTCTACCGCCTGCCTGTCGGCGGCGGCGCGGCGTCCCCATAGAAACGCTTTCTGGTTTGCTGAGATGGCCACGCCGTTCAGTTCAATGGCTTTCATCAGCGAGTTTTCCGATAAAGGCAACAAGCCTTTCTGGTAGGCGTAACCCAGCATGAACAGATTCGTGGCAATGGAATCACCCATCAGTGCCGTGGCAAGCCGGGTGGCGTCAATGTAATCGGCCCTGCCCTCGACCGTGGAGTCAATCAGTGCTTGTACTTCGTCTGCGGGGAAGTGCCAGTCGGGCTGTCGCGCCAGATGGCCCGTTGGCTGCTGATGCGTATTGATTAATGCGTGGGTACGGCCAGCGCGCATTTTGGCGATCGCATCATGCGCGCCGGCAGTCAGCATGTCGCAGCCAAGCACGAGGTCAGCCTCGCCCGTGGCGATGCGCTGAGCACGGATCGCCTCCGGCGCTGCGGCGATGCGGACATGCGAGGTCACCGATCCATTTTTTTGCGACATGCCGGTCATGTCCAGCACAGACACACCCTTGCCTTCTAGGTGGCCCGCCATGCCCAACAACGCGCCGACGGTGATCACGCCGGTGCCGCCGATCCCATTGATGAGAATGTTGTACGGCGTATCGCAGGGGGCCACGACCGGGTCGGGGAGTGATGCGAAATGGTGATCAATGGCCTGACCCACTTTCGCCTTTTTGAGTGTGCCGCCCGTCACGGTGACGAAGCTGGGGCAAAAGCCTTTCACGCAGGAGTAATCTTTATTGCATGACGATTGATCGATAGTGCGCTTGCGTCCGAACTCAGTCTCGACGGGGAGTAGGGAGGTGCAATTCGACTGCTCTCCGCAATCGCCACAACCTTCACACACGGCTTCGTTGATGAACAAGCGCTCTGCAGGCTCGGGGAATTCGCCCTTTTTGCGGCGTCGCCGCTTCTCTGCGGCACAGACCTGATCATAGATCAGCACTGACACGCCAGGTACCTCGCGCAACTCACGCTGAACAGCATCCATCTCTTTGCGGTCATGCAGAGTGACGTGAGCTGGCAGTGCCGAGCGGTCGTCGTAGCGAGAGAGATCCTCGGTCACAAGTGCGATACGTTTTACACCCTCGGCAGCCATTTGTTGCGCGATCTGCCGCACCGAGATCGTGCCATCGACCGGCTGTCCGCCCGTCATCGCGACGGCGTCGTTGTAGAGCACCTTGTAGGTCATGTTGACCTTGGCGGCAACCGCCGCGCGTATGGCGAGATAGCCCGAGTGAAAATACGTACCATCGCCGAGATTCTGGAACACATGAGGTAACTCGGAGAAAGCGGCCTGCCCAATCCAAGGTGCGCCTTCGCCGCCCATGTGGGTGGTCAGTTTGTTGAACTCGGGGTAGATCGCGGTGGCCATGACATGGCAACCAATGCCTGCCAGCGCCAGACTGCCCTCGGGTACTTTGGTCGAGGTGTTGTGCGGGCAGCCCGAGCAATAATAAGCCGGGCGTGGGGGCGTGTTCACGGCTTTTCCGAGCACTTGTTCCTTGGCTTCGAGGAAGGTGAGACGCGCCTTAATAAGATCACTGGTATGAAATCTGGCGATACGGGCAGCGATCACGCGGGCGATCTGCGCCACGGAAAAATCTGCTTTTGAGGTCAACAGCCAGTCGCCACGCGGCGCTACCCATTCACCTTTTTCATCGAACTTGCCAATCACGCGGGGGCGCACGTCTTCGCGCCAGTTATACAACTGCTCCTTGAGCTGATATTCGACGATCTGCCGCTTTTCTTCGACGACGAGAATCTCGTCGAGTCCTTGCGCAAATTCACGTATGCCCTCAGGCTCCAGAGGCCAGGGCATGGCGACCTTGTAGAGACGAAGGCCAATCTCTGCAGCGCGTTGCTCATCAATACCCAGTTCGTCGAGCGCTTCGAGTACATCCAGGTAGGATTTTCCGGAGGCGATGATGCCCAGCTTTGCTGTTGGGCTATCGATCATTGTGCGATTCAGTTTGTTCGCTCGGGCATAGGCGATGGCGGCATAGATTTTGTAATCCTGCATCAGGGCCTCTTGCTTGCGCGCCTGCACACCCAGGGTGTCCGTCGAGAGGCGGGTATTTAGCCCGCCTTCCGGCATGACAAAATTATCGGGATAGACGATCTTCAGTCGAAAAGGATCGGCATCCACCGAGGCGGTGGATTCCACGGTATCCGCTAGCGCCTTAAAACCAACCGCGCATCCTGAATAACGCGACATGGCCCACGCATGCAAACCGAGATCCAGATACTCCTGCACATTGCAGGGGTAGAGCATGGGAATCATGCAGGCCGAGAACAAATGATCCGACTGGTGGGGCAGGGTCGATGAATACGCCCCGTGATCGTCGCCCGCCACCAGCAGCACGCCACCGTGTTTGGCTGTGCCGGCATGATTCATGTGCTTGAAGACGTCGCCACAGCGGTCCACTCCAGGACCTTTGGCGTACCACATCGCAAACACGCCGTCGTAACGGGTCGGTCCGATGAGCCCGACCGTCTGTGTGCCCCACACCGCCGTCGCTGCCAGATCTTCGTTGACGCCGGGGACAAATTTAATATGATGCTGGTCGAGATGCGGTTGTGCTTTCCACAACGCCTCATCGAGTGTGCCCAGCGGAGATCCCCGGTAGCCACTGATGAAGCCGGCGGTGTTCAGCCCGGCCGCCTGATCACGCAGGCGCTGGATCATGGGCAGCCTTGCAAGCGCCTGAATGCCGGATAAATAGATCCGTCCGTGGAGCTTGGTGTATTTGTCGTCGAGCGAGACCTCGTGCAAGCGTGGGGCGGCGGGGGGGTGGTTGCTGGTAACCGGGCGGGTATCGGTTGACATGCTAGTCCTGTCTCTTATACACATCTGACGCTGCCGACGATACTC
>OMID01000071.1 GCA_900299005.1 Oxalobacteraceae bacterium | reverse complement strand
GGGTAAGCACGCTAGCTGTCTGGCTCCTGAGCAGATACTGACACATCACTGACATCTGTCAGGCGCTGTGTACCAAGGTCAACATCAAAAAAAATCACCGGGCATGCCCGGTGATTTTTTTAGTGCGGTGTATCACTGAGATCAGGCGGCTTCCGGAACGCTGGGCAAGCCCGCCAGCGCCATTGCCAGCTCATTCTCATCGTACTTTTCGTCCTTGAGGTTACCCGCGAAGTAACTGGAGTACGCTGCCATATCGAAATGACCATGACCGCACAAGTTAAACAAGATGACTTCGCTCTTGCCCTCGCGTTTACAACGCAGCGCTTCTTCGATCGCGCCCTTGACTGCGTGATTCGCCTCCGGTGCGGGAACAATGCCCTCGTGACGAGCAAACAAGACACCCGCTGCGAAACACTCGGTCTGGTGATACGCCACCGCCTCAATCAGACCCAATTCCTTCAGGTGCGAGACCAGGGGTGCCATGCCGTGGTATCGCAGGCCACCCGCATGAAAGCCCGGCGGGGTAAACGACGAGCCCAGTGTATGCATCTTGGTGAGTGGCGCCAGGTGGCCGGTATCGCCGAAATCATAAGCATACTTCCCGCGCGTCAGGGAAGGACAAGCGGCAGGCTCGACTGCAACAATACGCGGCTTCGGACCGCCACGCAGACCGGCGCCAATAAACGGAAAGCAGATGCCCGCAAAGTTGGATCCGCCGCCAGTGCAGCCAACGATCACATCCGGATAAGCATCAGCCATCGCCATCTGCTCCATCGACTCAATACCCACAATCGTCTGATGCATCAGCACATGATTTAGCACCGAGCCCAGCGCATATTTGGTGTCGTCGTTGGTAGCAGCCACTTCAACCGCTTCGGAGATGGCAATGCCCAAACTGCCCGGATGGTTCGGCGTTTTTTCGAGCACCGAACGACCGTAGTGGGTCTCATTCGACGGTGAAGGCACGCACTTCGCGCCATAGGTTTCCATGACAGCACGACGATACGGCTTTTGATCGTAAGACACACGCACCTGAAAAACCGTTACATCAATACCAAACAGCGAGCCTCCGAATGAGAGTGAGGTACCCCACTGGCCGGCACCGGTCTCGGTCGTGAGGCGCTTGACGCCTGCTTGCTTGTTGTAGAAGGCCTGGGGAATCGCCGTATTGGGTTTGTGACTGCCTGCCGGACTTACGCCCTCGTACTTGTAGAAGATTTTTGCCGGCGTGCCCAAGGCCTTTTCAAGCGCATGTGCGCGGAACAGAGGCGCGGGACGCCACAAACGATAGACATCGCGTACCGGCTCGGGAATATCAATCTCGCGCTCCTGCGTCACCTCTTGCATGATCAGCTCCATAGGGAACAAGGGAGCGAGATCATCGGGACCGATGGGCTGCAAGGTGCCAGGATGGAGCACGGGCGGCAGCGGCTTTGGCAGATCGGCTTGAATGTTGTACCAGCGTTTGGGGATACGGTCTTCCGGCAACAGATATTTGACTTGATGCGACATCAGCGGTTCTCCATCATTTTTTTCTGTTTATGGTGTTGCCTCAATGGCCACGCTACTGGTGTCTCTGCCAGAGCAAGAACATGCCATTTAAGCAATGCGTCGGCCTCTCCACTGCTCGAAGCCAGAACCGCAAATTTACTTGGTGAAAGCCCCTTTCGTCCATCCTGATGCGTCAAAAAACAAAGCCCCCTGCGAGCGTAGGGGGCTTTCTGCGTCGGGTTATCGCTTTACTTGGCTTTGAGGCACTCACTCATGAACTTCTTGCGCTCGTCACCCTTCTTGCCGGTGGCCTCTTTATTGCATGTCGCCATTTTGTTCTGTTGGGCGTTCTTGGGTGCCTCAGCCGGAGCCTCGGGCTTCTTGCTGAGACAGTCTTTCATGAAAGCCTTGCGCTCATCCCCTTTTTTGCCGGTGGCCTCCTTGTTACAGGTGGCCATCTTGTTCTGTTGCTCGGTTGCAGCCAACGCGGGGTTCACGGCCAAGAGGCCAATGAGGGTCAGTAAAGCGATTATTGATTTCATGATGTCTCCATGCGGGCCGGAAATGGCATTAAATGAACGCACGGCAAACCGACCCGCAGCCACATGCCACGCGCAAACCAGAACATCAGACCACTACAGAACAGACTATAGGACAGGATGCTGACAGAGCGCTTAGAACCTGCCTCGTGAGGGTGATGGCAAGCCGATAATACCGCAGACAGTAGCGACGTACGGCAAGGCAGTGACAAGGTATTGGCAATGCCGCCGGCGACCTAACGAGTGAGGTTCTTGATGATCGCAACGGGGCAGCGTCAGTCCTGTGACAAGCGGTGCCCGAGCCAGGCAGCCACCCGCAATGCGACTTTGTCCTCGCCGTGACGGCCAATCACCTGCAGCCCGACCGGCATACCAGTAGCCCCCGTGGTGAAGGGCAAATGCACGCAGGGGAGCCCCAGGAGCGTCCAGACACGGCCGAACACCGGGTCGCCGGTTTGCTCCAGCGTTGCGGGTGCCTCACCACTCGCACTCGGTGCGATGACCACTTCATACTCGCCGAATGCTGATGACACCATCGCGCGAGCAGAATGGGCCAGCAGTTGCGCCGCACGGTACTGCTCGACCGAGATCTGCTGACCTGCTGCGAGCAAATCGCGCAAACCGGGACTGAGTTTGTCCGCATGATTCAAGCGCTCGTATGCAAGCGAGCGCGACAGATCGACACTCATGATGTCTTTCTGGGCCTGCAGCAGCCCGGAAAACGCCGCTGGCAAGTCGAGATCGCGCACCGGCACACCTGCCCTGGCCAAGCCACGAGCGGCCAGCTCCATGGCGCGGTGCGTGTCCTTGTCCGCATACGGCCATTCGTGGGTGCGGCACAGGGCGACTCGGGGAGTTGACGATACGTCAAGCTTCATCAATCCGTGATCGCCAGTGACAGCGGCAGCGAACAATGCAGCATCGGACACGGTGCGCGCGAGGAACCCCAGCGTATCAAGCGAATCCGACAACGCTTTCACCCCGGCCCGCTGAATCAGCCCGAAGCTGGGCTTGTAACCGACAATCCCGCAAAAAGCGGCCGGCCGGATCACCGAAGCCGCCGTCTGTGAGGCAAACGCAAGCGGCACCATCTTGTCTGCGACGGCGGCCGCCGACCCACTGGATGAGCCCCCGGGGGTGTGCGTGGAGCGATGAGGATTGCGCGTTTTGGCGGGCGTAAAGGTGGCGAACTCGGTCGTCACGGTCTTGCCCAACATGATGGCACCCTGCTCGCGGCACAACGCGACGATTGCCGCATCGGCCGCAGGACGATGGTCTGCATAGATGGCAGAGCCATAGGCTGTGGGCATGTCGCAGGTGTCGAAGAGGTCTTTCACACCGAGCGGCAGACCATGCAACAGGCCGTGCACCGGCCCATCATCAAGCTGCTTTGCGCGTGCCAGGGCAGCATCGGCTGCCACGTGTGTCCATGCCTGCACCATCGGTTCTCGATGGTCGATACGATCAAGACAGGCACGCACCAGCTCATGCGCGCTGATCTCTCGCCGGTTAAGCTGTTTTGCCAGTTCAGACGCGCTGAGTTCGTTTAGCAAAGCTGTCATTCTTTTTCCTGGATTTAAAACCTATCTCGCTGGGTTGATGGCAAAGCGCCAATGCCGCACACCGTACAAACCTAAGGCAAGCCATGGACAACGCCGCCAGCGACCTCAGGCGATAAGTTATGCCGACACTGCATTGCTACCGGATGCAGCAACGGTGTCACCTTCTTCGTTTTCCAATAATAGATGAGCTCGCGCGACCCACACCAGAAAACCTCTCGCCATGCCTCGCGCCAGGACCACTACAGGAGCCACGCAGTCGGGGGACATGCTCTCACGTCAATTCACTGGAGACCATGTCGGGATCATCGTTGGTTTTATTTATTTGTGCCAGTATAGGGGTATCGCGAGTGCGAATGAAGACTTGCCGGTTTGAGAATTGACGCTCTAAAGAATCTTCCTAGCCCGCGCTTCACGGAAGCTCGTACAGAAAGCGGTTGCTCATGGGGGTAACACATCATCAGCGCTACAGTCAGCGTACCAAAGCATCGTACGATGCCGGCCTGGTGAGGTTCGGGTAGGCGATACCGAATTGATTGACTCAAGCAACCACTTCCTTTGAGTCACGGTTACTCTGACCTGCCATCTTGAAATAAAAGACCGTAAGCGCCTCAACACTTTCCAACCGCAGTCATTCTCAGTAAACGCTAGTCACAACCTCAAGCCATCACTACTTAATTCTGGAAGCATTACAACAAAATTTGCAGTGATTTTGTAATTTATTACCCATTTTTTCTGGGGATATTTTTACCTTAAATCACTCCCACTCAATAGTTGCAGGCGGCTTTCCGGAAATATCATAGACCACGCGATTGATGCCTCGTACTTCATTGATGATGCGGTTTGACACCCGACCCAATAGCTCATGCGGCAAATGCGCCCAGTGTGCTGTCATGAAGTCCTGTGTCTGTACCGCCCGCAACGCCACCACGTACTCATAGGTACGTCCGTCGCCCATGACCCCGACCGACTTCACCGGCAAAAACACGGCAAAAGCCTGACTGGTGGCGTCATACCAGTTCTTGTGAAAATGTCCGACAGGCTGACCCTCTGCCAGCTCTTGGGATAACGGTATCGCAGTATTGCGCAGTTCCTCAATGAATATCGCATCTGCACGGCGCAGAAGGTCTGCGTAGTCTTTTTTCACCTCACCCAGAATGCGCACGCCCAGACCAGGGCCGGGAAAGGGATGGCGGTAAACCATATCGTGCGGCAAACCGAGTGCGATACCGAGCTTGCGCACCTCATCTTTAAATAAATCTCGCAGGGGTTCCAGCAGCTTGAGGTTGAGCGTCTCGGGCAGGCCGCCCACATTGTGATGACTCTTGATGGTATGTGCGCCCTTTTTGCCTTTACCAGCACTTTCAATGACGTCCGGATAAATGGTTCCCTGTGCGAGCCATTTTGCATTGTGCAGTTTTTGCGCCTGAGCCTGGAAGACCTCGACAAATTCCCTTCCGATGATCTTGCGCTTGGCTTCGGGATCGGTCACCCCGGCCAGCTTGCTCATGAATTGATCGGTCGCGTCGGCATGAACCACCTTGACGCCCAAGTTCTTACCAAACATGTCCATCACCATCTTGCCTTCGTTTAGACGCAATAGTCCATGATCAACGAAGACACAGGTCAGCTGGTCACCAATGGCGCGATGGATCAGCGCTGCGGCAACGCTGCTGTCGACACCACCCGACAAGCCTAGAATTACTTCTTCAGCGCCCACTTGCTGGCGTATGGCCTCCACCGCCTCGGAAACATAGTCGGGCATGTTCCAGTCTGAACGGCAGCGGCAGATCTCGTGCACGAACCGACCGAGTATCGCTGCACCCTGCAGCGTGTGCGTCACTTCAGGATGAAACTGCACCGCATAGAGACGACGATCTTCATCGGCCATACCTGCAATCGGGCAGCTCTCGGTCGATGCCATTAATTTGAACCCCGGCGGCATGTCGATGACCTTATCACCATGGCTCATCCATACTTTGAGCATTCCATGGCCTTCTGGCGTGACGAAGTCGTTGATATCCTTGAGCAGTGTGGTATGACCACGCGCGCGCACTTCGGCATATCCGAATTCACGGATTTTCCCATTCTCGACTTTGCCGCCCAATTGGGCAGCCATGGTCTGCATGCCGTAGCAGATGCCCAGCACGGGAACTCCCATGTCAAACACCGCCTCGGGTGCGCGTGGCGTGTCGCCTTCGGTCACCGATGAGGGGCCGCCCGACAAAATGATGCCTGAGGCACCCGAAGTGCGAATGAAGTCGTCGCTAACGTCATAGGGGTGTACTTCCGAAAAAACGCCGGACTCGCGAACACGGCGCGCGATCAGTTGCGTTACTTGCGAGCCGAAATCGAGGATAAGTATCTTGGAGTGCATGGCGCGTTATCTGCCTGGCTGAGTCGGTCTTTAAAAAAATTCAGGCGGCACTGCTGCCGCCTGATGAATGGATTGCTTGTATTAGTCAGCGCGGTAATTCGGCGCCTCCTTGGTGATCTGCACATCGTGCACATGGGACTCGCGCATGCCGGCCGAGGTGATCTCGACGAACTGCGCTTTCTCACGCAATTCTTCGATGGTGGCACAACCACAGTAACCCATCGACGAGCGCACACCACCCACCAGCTGATACAAGATGGCCAGCACACTGCCTTTATAGGGCACCCGCCCTTCGATACCCTCGGGCACCAACTTGTCGGCGTTATTTGACGCATCCTGGAAGTAGCGATCAGCAGAGCCATCGGTCATTGCGCCCAGACTACCCATGCCGCGATACGACTTGTAGCTACGCCCCTGATACAGAATGACTTCACCGGGCGCTTCTTCAGTGCCCGCAAACATGCTGCCCATCATCACACTCGACGCACCGGCTGCCAGTGCTTTGGAGATATCCCCCGAAAAACGAATTCCACCATCTGCTATGCACGGCACGCCAGAGCCGTCGAGCGCTTTGGCGACGTTGGAGATGGCGGTAATCTGGGGAACACCCACACCGGCAACAATGCGCGTAGTGCAAATCGAGCCGGGTCCGATACCGACCTTCACTGCGTCGGCGCCCGCCTCTACCAGCGCTTTGGCCGCCTCAGCGGTGGCGATATTGCCTCCGATGACTTCGACTTCCGGAAAGCGGCGTTTGACCCATTTGACACGATCCAGCACGCCTTGCGAATGGCCATGCGCAGTATCGACCACCACGACATCCACACCGGCACTCACGAGCAGCTCAACGCGCTCGTCATTGTCCGGGCCAACGCCGACGGCCGCACCCACACGCAGCTTGCCCTGATCATCTTTGGCCGCATTCGGGTGCTCTGTAGACTTACGAATATCTTTGACTGTAATGAGACCGCGCAGCTCGAAGGCGTCATTCACTACCAATACGCGCTCAAGGCGATGCTTGTTCATGAGGCGCTTGGCCTCGGCGGGATCGGCGCCTTCCTTGACGAAAACAAGTTTTTCGCGTGGCGTCATTTTCACGCGGACTTCCGCGTCCAGCTCTTCCTCGAAACGCAAGTCGCGGTTGGTGATAATGCCAACGACCGTCTTGCCTTCCACGACCGGGAAACCGCTGATGCCGTGCTGGTGCGACAGTGCAATCACGTCGCGCACCCGCATGGTAGGAGGAATGGTAATCGGATCGCGCACCACGCCGGCTTCGAAACGCTTGACTCGGGCAACTTCACGCGCCTGCTCCTTTGCGGTCAGGTTCTTGTGGATGATGCCTATGCCACCCTCTTGTGCTATGGCGATTGCCAGACGGGATTCAGTCACGGTGTCCATCGCGGCTGAGACCAGCGGAATGGAGAGCGAGATATTGCGGGTCAGACGGGTGTGAAGCGAGGTATCTTTGGGCAAGATCGCCGAGTAGGCCGGCACGAGCAGCACATCATCGAAGGTGAGTGCTTTCTGGAGGAGACGCATAGGAATTCCTGTAGGCGCAAAACCGAATTATACAGAAATCACCCCCCGGCCTCCTTGCCCAGGGAGACGCTGGAAAAACCCCATTTATGACGAGACAGCATCGCTGTGCGACACGCGAGCCTGCCAAATTAAAGACTCGGAGCTATTGACCAAAGGAGACATCTTACGGTGTTTTATTAAGCGCTTCGCTAGCCTCCAGGCGCCTTTGCTGTCGCACGCGATTTGTGCTGCGCCCGGCGGCGCCGGGATTCCTTGGGATCGACAACCAGTGGCCGGTATATTTCAATGCGATCGCCTGGGCGGGCAAGCTCAGAGAACTGGCGCAGCTTGCCGAATACGCCGATCTTGGCCGCTGGCAGATCAATCTCGGGATGCCGCTCCAGCAGGCCGCTGGCCCTGATCGCCTGCTCCAGGGTGCTATCGTGGTCCAACTCGACATCCAGCAGACACACTCCCGTCGGCAGCGCATAGCAGACCTGAACACGCAATCGCTCAGTCATACACCCACTCCGCGCGCTTTCTGAAAGAATCGACGAAGCTGTCGGCAATCTTCGAAAACACGGGCCCAATCAGCTTTTCCAGTAGCTTGCTCGAAAACTCGTAATGCAATTCGAACTCGACCTTGCAAGCGTCCTCCCTAATCGGCGTAAATCGCCATTGACCATCCAGATGACTGAATGGTCCCTCCACCAGGGTCATCTGCATGCGGGTGGGTGGCGTGTTCGTATTCCGGGTGGTAAACCGCTGACGGACCCCATGGTAGTTGATCATGATCGCCGCCACCAGGCGGTCATCGGTACGCTCAAGCACTTCCACACCACCGCACCAAGGCAGAAACGACGGATAATCCTCGACCTTGTCGACCAGCGAAAATATCTGCGCGGCGCTATAGCCTAATAGTACCGATTTATGAACAACGGCCATGATTCCGTTTGCTAGAATGAAGGGTTGAAATTCTACCCTGATCACCCGATTCACTTGATTCCCCTTGCCGGTGCTACCGGCGCAGACCACACGCCATGAGCATTGTCGACAACAAGAAAGCCTTCCACGATTACTTTATCGAGGAGCGCTTTGAAGCGGGCGTGTCACTTGAGGGCTGGGAGGTAAAGTCGATTCGCGCAGGCCGGGTGCAGCTCAAGGAAGCCTATGTGATCGTCAAGAAGGGCGAGGTCTACCTGTTCGGCGCGCACATCAGCCCACTGCCCACCGCCTCAACCCATGTCCATCCGGATCCGGTGCGCACCCGCAAGCTGCTGTTGCGAGCGGAAGAAATCCGCAAGCTGATCGGCAAGGTCGAACGCGCCGGTTACACGATGGTGCCGCTGAACCTGCACTACACACGCGGCCGTATCAAGTGTGACGTTGGGCTGGCCAAAGGGAAGAAGCAGCATGACAAGCGCGATACCGAAAGGGCCAGAGATGCCCAGCGCGAAATCGATAAAGCCATGAAGCAAAATCGACGCTGACCCCCCTAAGGGGTATCGACCCCGTCGCGGGCGTTACCGTATGAATGCTTCCGAGTCAGAAAAAACAAAACCCCCGGGCCGTGAGGCACGGGGGCTCAAACAGTACTGCTGACTGTTCTTGTTAGTTATTCCTTAAAACCTAGCTCGTAAGGTCGCTCGCCGCGTGGCCACTACCCTGCCGTACGTCCGCGCTGTGAGCGGCCCTGTTATCTTGCGATTACCTAACGAGATTGGTGCTTAATCGTGCGTTGAAGTGTAGCGGCTTATTTCTTCCTGTCAACACATGATTACGGAAATTTGCATTTAGTTATCACTTCCCTGCCAGCTTCTGCCAAGTCGATATGACCGAGTCCGGGTTGAGGGAAATCGAACTGATCCCCTCGTTCATCAGCCACTCGGCAAAATCCGGGTGGTCTGAGGGGCCCTGCCCGCAAATGCCGACGTACTTGCCACGGGCGATACAGGTGCTGATTGCCTTGGACAACAAGACGCGCACCGCTGGGTCGCGCTCGTCGAAATCGGCCGCCAGCAACTCCATGCCGGAATCACGGTCGAGTCCCAGCGTGAGCTGGGTCAGATCGTTGGAGCCAATCGAGAAGCCGTCGAAATGATTGAGGAATTCTTCGGCCAGCAGCGCATTGGATGGAATCTCGCACATCATGATCAGGCGCAGACCATTTTCGCCGCGCTTGAGTCCATGCTGGGCCAGCAGGTTGACGACCTTCTCAGCCTGACCCAAGGTACGCACAAACGGCACCATCAGTTCGACGTTTGTCAGACCCATCTCATCGCGAACGCGTTTCATCGCGACGCATTCCATCGCGAAGGCTTCGGCAAAATCTGCCGATACGTAGCGTGCCGCCCCTCGAAAACCGAGCATCGGGTTTTCTTCGTCGGGCTCGTAGCGGGAACCGCCGATGAGCTTCTTGTACTCGTTCGACTTGAAGTCGGACAGACGCACGATCACGGGTCGTGGGTAGAAGGCCGCAGCGATCGTGGCCACGCCTTCGGCCACCTTGTCGACATAGAACGCCTTGGGTGAAGCATGACCACGGGCGACGGATTCGACCGCTTTCTTCAAGTCCGGATCGACATTCGGATAGTCGAGAATCGCTTTCGGATGCACGCCAATGTTGTTGTTGATGATGAATTCCAGTCGCGCCAGACCGACACCTTCGTTCGGGATTGCCTGAAAATCGAAGGCCAACTGCGGATTGCCGACGTTCATCATGATCTTGACCGGAATTTTCGGAAGCTCGCCGCGAGCGACTTCGCTAATCTCCGTCTCCAGCAGGCCGTCATAGATCTTGCCCTCATCGCCTTCGGCGCATGAGACGGTCACCAGTGTGCCGTCCTTGAGGACATCGGTGGCATCACCACAACCCACCACGGCCGGCACACCCAGTTCGCGAGCGATGATAGCGGCGTGGCAGGTGCGGCCACCACGGTTGGTGACGATCGCAGAGGCGCGCTTCATCACCGGCTCCCAGTTCGGGTCGGTCATGTCAGCCACCAAGACATCGCCCGGCTGCACCCGCTCCATTTCGTCCGGGTCCTTGATGACGCGAACCGGGCCAGCACCAATTTTCTGGCCAATCGCGCGGCCGGAAGTGAGCACCGTACCGCTGCCCTTGAGCTTGAATCGCTGCTGAATATCGGCGTGATTCTCCTGCGACTTCACCGTCTCGGGGCGTGCCTGGAGGATGTAGAGTTTGCCGTCGCGCCCATCCTTGCCCCACTCGATATCCATCGGACGACCATAGTGCTTTTCGATGGTGACCGCATAAGTCGCCAGCTCGGCAATCTCGGCATCGTTGAGCGAATAGCGGTTGCGCATTTCGATAGGTACGTCCACGGTTCGCACGGAACGACCCGCTTTGGCCTCCCCGGTGAATTCCATCTTGATCAGCTTGGAGCCAATGTTTCGGCGAATGATGGGCAACTTGCCAGCCGCCAGCATCGGCTTATGGACATAGAACTCGTCCGGATTCACCGCGCCCTGCACCACCGTCTCGCCCAGGCCGTAGCTCGACGTAATGAACACCACCTCTTGGAATCCGGACTCGGTATCGATGGTGAACATCACACCGGCCGCCCCCAGATCGGAGCGCACCATGCGCTGTATACCAGCAGACAGAGCGACCTCTGAATGGGTGAAGCCCTTATGCACGCGGTACGAGATGGCACGGTCGTTGTACAGCGAGGCAAACACGTGCTTGATGGCCTCGAGCACGTTGTCGATCCCGACGACATTGAGAAAGGTCTCCTGCTGACCAGCAAAGGATGCATCAGGCAAGTCTTCGGCGGTCGCGGAGGAGCGAACCGCGAACGAGACTTCACTTGCAGAATCATCTACAAGTCTATGATAAAAATCATCTATTTCTTTTTGCAGGCGGGGCTGGAATGGGGTATCGATGATCCATTGACGAATTTCGGCGCCCGCTGCGGCAAGCGCGCGAACGTCATCGATGTCCAGCGTGGCCAGACGGTCTGCGATACGGTCGGCCAGCGACGGTCCGCCTTCGCTATGGGACAGGAAATCCCGGTAAGCCTGCGCCGTGGTGGCAAACCCGCCTGGCACGCGCACTCCCATGTGGGCGAGCTGGCTGATCATCTCGCCCAAGGATGCGTTCTTGCCGCCGACGGATTCCACATCCGTCATGCGCAGGTTTTCGAAGGAAACGACGTAGGCCGCCCCCTGATCAGGGGCTTGGTGTACCCCCTTGGTTGCTACGTTGAACATGACTACGACCTTTTTGATGATGAGAAATCTGCATAGGCGCCTCGCAACCGGGGTCCGTTTTGTTATTCTTGGAATAAGCTGCGCAGGGAAATAAGATGGCCGACATTTTACAGGCCGTCAGCCGCAATTTCTTGCGAACGACCATACTTTTTGCCTTATTTTTTGCTAATTTTTTATGTCCTTGCCCACTCCTGCCGCGAAATCCAGCTACGATCGCACCGCTTTCTTCGTCTCCGATGGCACGGGCATCACCGCCGAGACTTTCGGACACTCGGTGTTGCTCCAGTTTGACCTGCGTTTCCGGGAAGTTCGACTGCCCTTCGTTGACAGCATCGACAAGGCGCACGAGGCTGTGAAACGAATCAATGAATCGGCCGCCATGGATGGCAAGCGGCCTATCGTCTTCATCACACTGGTCAAGTCCGAACTGTCGGTGATTGTCCGCAAGTCCGAGGGCTTGCACATGGATTTGATACAAACTTTCGTTGAACCTCTAGAGCAAGAGCTGGGCGTGCCGTCAACGCACACCATCGGACGAAGTCACAACATCGCTGATCCGAACGACTACAAGAACCGCATCGAGGCGATTAACTTCGCGCTGGCGCATGATGATGGCCAGTCTCACAAAAATCTCGCGACTGCGGACGTAATCCTGGTTGGGGTGTCGCGCTCCGGAAAGACGCCAACTAGTCTCTATCTGGCCATGCAGTACGGTATCAAGGCAGCGAACTATCCGCTGATACCGGAAGATTTTGAGCGCGGCCATTTGCCCATTGGCCTGGCCCCCTACCGTGGAAAAATTTTTGGTCTGTCTATTGCACCAGACCGATTGTCCGAGGTGCGAAACGAGCGTCGTCCGGGAAGCAAATACGCCTCGCTCGAAAACTGCCGCTACGAAGTGAACGAGGCCGAGCACATGATGCAGCGAGAAGGCATCCGCTGGGTATCCACGACGGTGAAATCCATCGAGGAAATCGCGACCTTGATGTTGCAGGAGCTCAGACTCGAGAAGCGCGCCTACTGACATAGTAGCGACCTTATTCATCACGACCCGCGCGCCTTGAGAAAGGTCAAGCACTGCCGGGGAACGACCACTTTTGTCTGCCGACTTACAAAGAACCTATCCCATCAGGTTGAGGGCAAGGGATTGGCAAGGCTGCCAGCTTCTCTGCGAGATAGGCTCAAAAACCTCGCTCAATTTTAGGTCGTTATCGCGCGGCTTCTCTGGCGAGAACAAGGAGGCAAGATGGAACGGGTCGCGCTTGAATTGTTGTTGTGGCTGGGGTTCGTTTTGATGATCTGGGCACTCAAGGACAGCCTGCAGAAAATGATGGCTGGTCTGCGCGATTATCATCTACCCCCTGCTGCGCACTGCGCGCCACAGCGCAACCCGATCGCCACTCCCCAGAGGTTGATTGAACCCATGGGCTGGTATCTGGACCAGCCGATCCATCGCTACGCCATTATCGAGGGGCGTTATTACCGTTTTGAATTTGTCTCGCCTGCAGCAATCCCGCTGCGCCTGACGAGTCGGCAACGCTGGATCGAACCCGGCATCGTCTATACTGAGGCAGCCGACCCGGCGCGTTGAAGTAGCGTCGTCATGCCAGCTACGATTTGTCTACTGTGATTCATTTACCGCGCTTTAAGTTCAGCGCTTTAGCTGCAGCGTTCCAGCTGCAGTATTTTACGCGCCGTGATCACACCGCCCTTGACGAAGCCAGCCGTTGCCTGCGCTGCTCAAAGAGGCATACCGCAGCAGCCGCTGCGACATTCATCGATTCGATGCCCGCCTGCTGGGGGATGGTCAGCTCTCTGGATACCAAGGGAGCAAGTTCTGCCGATACCCCCGCACCCTCATGCCCGAATAGCCACGCGCACGGGCCTGCAAGATCGGTGGCGTAAATCGATGTCGAGGCATGGGAGCTAGTCGCATACACCGGCAGGTG
>OMID01000070.1 GCA_900299005.1 Oxalobacteraceae bacterium | reverse complement strand
TCCACAACCGTTCATCAGAGCACAGCGCCCAATCAGAGCTCCAGCATGACAACCACCACCACAACCCGTCATCCCAGCGCACGCTGGGATCCACAACCGTTCATCAGAGCACAGCGCCCAATCAGAGCTCCAGCATGACAACCACCACCACAACCCGTCATCCCAGCGCACGCTGGGGTCCATAACCGTTCATCACAGCACAACGCTCAATGAGGACAAAGTCATCAACCCTCATTTTAACAAAGCGGAAAGCACGCCTTGAGCTCCAGCCCGGACGGTTCAGCGTTACGCAGGCTCAGTTCACCCTGGTGAGCCAGCACACGTTCGCGGATTCCTGCCAATCCGAGGCCCACTGAGGGGTGTTCGGGCAGTCCTTTGCCATCGTCGGTAACAATAAGGTTCAACTGCCCACGCTCACGATCAAGTTCTAGCGCAATCAACACACGGGTCGCGCCGCTGTGTCGCATCACATTCGTTAGCGCTTCCTGTGCGATTCGGTAGACGGCAACTGCCAGCCGCAGCGGTAAATTCTCGCCATCCAACGCAGTGTGCAAGTGACAGTCGAGTGCGGCCTCACCACGCCATTGGCGTTGCCGGACCAGTTCACGCAGCGCCTCTTCCAGAGCGATGCCTTGTTCTTCATCGCCTTGCAGACCATAGGGCCGCAGCTGAACCAGCAGGCTGCGCAGTTGCGAGAGAATACTGCTGCTGTTGTCATGCATCGCCTGTGCGCAGGCATTGAGTGAGGGCTCGTTGGCGGTCTGCTTCAACAAGTAGGACGCATCCACCTGCATGGCGGTGAGTCGCTGACCGAACTCATCATGCAATTCGTGTGCGAGCTTGCGCCGTTCATTTTCCTGAACATCTTGCAGACGGTGCAGCAGCTCGCGCTGCTTGGCGATCTGCTCGGTGAGTGCCGCCGCGAGATGATTTAGCGCCTGGGCAATCTGATTGAGCTCGCGGGTTGCGCAAGTGGCGATTCGGGCACCGTAGTCGCCTGCTTCGATGCGCGCGATGCCAGCAAGAATATCGCTCAGGGGCAGCAGCGAGCGGCGCAGGCTGAAGGCAAGCGCGACAACGAGCGCTGTCGCCAGTGCGGCAAATAACGCCAGCTGCAACAAGGCGCTGCCGATGGCTTCTGAACTCTCGGGCTGCGGGTCGGGTTCCAGACGCACAGTGACCCTTTCTCCATCAGGACGCCGGACGGACACCGCGTACACAGGCGATTCCCCATTACTGACAACAAAGCGGTTCAGCCAGGGCAATTCACTGGTCTGCACCGGCTGCGCACTGGCTGTTAGCCTGCGACCATCGCGATCCAGTAATGAGACATGAAAGTGTCGCAAGGTATCGCTGCGGTTCAGAGCATCGATGCGTTGTACATGCTGCTCTAGGGACTGGTCATCCTGCAGGGCAGAAATTGCCTCGAGCAGTTGACCCGTACGCTGGCTGCCCTGTATCTCATCTGCAATGTCCTGTCTCGCCGCAAATAGCGTCAGCACGAAAGCCAGCGCCAACATCAGCAGCCCGACACTGCCCAGTCTTAGCAAAAGTCGCGTCAAAAGTTGCATGTTCGGTGTCTTGTCATTCATCGTGAAACGATTATACGTTTCTGCCTATCGCTGCCCGCGTGCACGGACTAGAATGAATCTCGACACCGCGCCAGATCCATGCCAGACACTCATGAAGGACTGCCCTACCTGCGGGAGACGCTGATCTTCCTCGCGCTATCGGGCGTGCTGATACCTTTGCTGCAGCGCTACCGCGTCAACCAGATGCTGGGCTTTCTGGCCGCCGGTGTGTTGCTGGGTCCATTTGGCCTGTGGCTTTGGTTGGGTCATCTGCCCTGGGTGCAGAATTTCACTTTCCTGCGTGTGGGTGAAGTGGTCGCGCTGGGTAAACTGGGCGTGCTGTTCCTGATGTTCAGCCTTGGTCTTGAACTCTCTGCCGAGCGCCTGTGGACGTTGCGACACTGGGTCTTCGGCACCGGCATGGCGCAGGTCCTGCTGACAGCGCTGGCGATCGGATTGGCGGTATCGTTGTTCGGCATCGCGCCCGAGGCGGCCATCGTGCTTGGTCTGGCGCTGGCGCTTTCATCCACGGCTGTGGTGGTGCAATGGATGACTGAACATCGATTGCTGGATCAGAGATTCGGTCAAGCCAATTTTTCCATCCTGATGTTTCAGGATCTGGCGGTCGTTCCCATTTTGCTGCTGACCGGCATGATGGCCTCTGGCGAGGTGGACCGATGGTTGCCTTTGCTGGGCGGCGTGCTGGCCCGATCGGTCATTGCGATTTCGCTGATTTATCTGTTGGGGCGCCGGGTGATTCGCCCCCTCTTCAAGCTGCTCGGCAAAGAGCATCAGCCGGCCACGTTTGTGGCACTCATCCTGCTGTGCACGCTGGGTGTCGCAGAACTGACGGCTTACGCCGGGCTGTCCATGGCGCTGGGGGCTTTCCTTGCCGGTCTCTTGCTCGCAGAGACAGAATTCCGGCATGAGGTCGACGTCACGATCGAGCCTTTCAAGCGCCTGCTGCTGGGTCTGTTCTTCTTTTCCGTGGGCATGCAAACCGATATGCGACTGATCCTTGTAGCGCCGGTGCTGCTGCCGTTAGCGGTACTGGGGCTGATACTCATCAAGGCAGGGGTACTGACGCCGTTACTGCGCATGAGCGGCCTTGGCTGGGGTCGCGCCATGCAAGCGGGTCTGATGATGGGTCAGGCAGGCGAATTCGCCTTCATCATCGCGGCTGAGGGGGCAGCACGTGGCCTGTTCCCTTCCGAGCTGACGCAATTCGTGCTGCTGGTGGTCGGATTGTCGATGTTCGCAACGCCGCTGGCAGCGCGCATGGGTCAATCGATAGGTCATTCATGGGAACTGCGCCATCATGACGGTGCGAGCCTTTGTGCATCATGTGTCGAAGCGATGAAAGACCATGTGATCATCGTCGGTTTTGGGCGCATGGGGCAATTGGTCGCCGGCGTGCTCTCTGCGCAAAACGTGCGCTACGTGGCCATTGATATCGATATGATGCGATCCACCAAGCGCCACCCACTCGGTGAGCCGGTCTATTTCGGCGACGTCAGCCGCCCGGAACTATTGCATCGCGTGCATGCCAGCGATGCAGCCGCGATTGTGCTGACCATGGATCATCCGAATGCGGCGCTTCATGCGGCCTCGGCGATACGACGAGAATTCAGCGCTGTGCCCTTGCTGGCGCGCGCACATGACGAGCATCACGCGCACGCGCTGTGCGCAGCGGGTGCAGATGTGGTGATGCCGGAGACCCTGGAAGCAGGATTGCAGTTATCTTCTTTCGTGCTGCAGGCGATCGGCATCGACAGCGCCCGCGTCGCCAAGGCTATCCGAGAGGAACGTGATTCGCGGCTGGCCATGGCGCGATAACCTGACGTCGCCGACACCGCAGCCTCACAAATCAGCAAAGCGTACGAGCCTGACCTGGGCGCTGTGACAATCGTCTGCGAACCGTGTGCTGGCAAGGTAACTGAACTCGGCAGCGCGTGCATTGCAGATGGGATCATCGAAATCCACAGTTGGTCTGCCGGGATGCACCATCAGCAAGGTGCCGCTGGGCACCTCATGCAACCATCGGCGCATACGCTGCTCGAACTTTGCCTCGGGTTGCAAGGCATACAAGCCCCCGAATTTTTCGGTGATGGGCAGACCTTTGGCTTTGGCAGCACTCGCAAAGCCGCGACAGGCAGCGCGGAGTATCAGCGCCTTGCCCGGCGTTCCTCCCGAATCGACCAGTCGATCGGGAGAGCGCACCCAAGGCAAACGGCTACCTGCTGCCCAGTGCGTATCAATCGCATCCATGAGGGCCTCGCGCAGGATAGGGAATGCATGCACATGCTGATGACCATCGAGATAATCCGGCAGCCGCTTGAAATACTTCACGAACAAATCGATTTGCTTCAGAAAACGTTGCAGCACCCAGTCCCGCGACACCAAGCCTAGCTGGGTGAGCAAGAGCCAGTAGAGCAAAGGCCGATTGCCGCTGGTTTTTTCAAATGGGTGGGTGAGATTGAGATGAACGCCAATGTCGGCATGCGACTGCAGTTCTCGCAAGCGCCAGCTGCTCTGCGGCCAGTCGGGTCCTTCGGTGAGCACCGAGGTCGCCGACACTCGCTTGCAGGCAATCAGGTCAAAAATACCGGCGGAGATTTCTTTCGATTGCCCGAAATCGTCAGCGCATAGCGCCAGCCTGCGTGGCCTGCCTCTCATTCAAC
The DNA here is from genome assembly GCA_900299005.1 of Oxalobacteraceae bacterium. Taxonomy (GTDB): domain Bacteria; phylum Pseudomonadota; class Gammaproteobacteria; order Burkholderiales; family Burkholderiaceae_D; genus Pernthalerella. Next base: position 3,532 of record OMID01000070.1, on the reverse strand, counting down.
CTCCTGGGGCGCAAATGCCCAAGCTCGCGCAATCACGAATGTCAGTGCCGCAACCGCGATCAGTACGATGCCAAGCGCGATGCGGTAATCCAGCGGCGTAAAGCGCAACAATGCCCAGTACATGAGCTCATTCACGACAAAACTCGTCAGCGCCACACCGAAAAATCGCACCCTGGACCGCGCAACCGGCGCTTCGTGATGACCAAATGTCAGCCGTCGATGCCCGACATGACTCACCTGAAAAGCAAGCAGAAAGGCAAAGAGGTTGGCGAGCAGCGGGTCGAGGCCCAGCGGGACGAGAATCAGGGCAACACAAGCGAGGTGCACCAGCATGGCGGTCATCCCCACCACACCAAACCAGAAGAGCTCACGGCTCATCGGGTATCGCCATCGTGCGGCAGCGTTGTGCTGCTACGCGTAACGCGACTGACAAAGTAAGCAGGTCGTTGCTTGACTTCGGTAAAGATACGGCCTATGTATTCGCCAAGTATGCCGACGGAGAGCAGCTGCACGCCACCAAGAAAAGTGATCGCCACGACAATGGTTGGCCAGCCGCTGGTGTTATTACCAAACAGCAGCGTTTCCACCACGATGTAAAGCGCATACGCGATTGAGCTTAGCGACACCACCCCGCCAATGACGGTCCATAAACGCAGCGGCATGTTGGAAAACGCTGTCAGCGCCGTGGCCGCCAATTTCAGCAAGCTGATGAAATTGAAGCTACTGGTGCCATGCCGGCGCGGATCAGTACGCACACGCATCGCACGGCGGGTAAAGCCCACCCAGTTGTACAAACCTTTCATGAACCGATTGCGCTCAGGCATGCTGTTGAGCGCCTCGAGCAGGCAGCGATCGAGCACGCGAAAATCCTGTGTGTTCTCGGGAATCTTGTTGCGTTCGCCAAAATTGAGCAAACCATAGAACACGTACGTAAAAGCACGCTTTAACAGCGTCTCGTCATTGCGATCGGCCCGCACCGCATACACCATGTCATAGCCGAGGCGCCATTGCTCAATGAATGACGGTATCAACTCGGGTGGGTGCTGGAAGTCGCAATCAATCAACACAGCCAAATCGCCTCGCGCTTCGGCAATACCCGCTGTCAGCGCAACTTCCTTGCCGAAGTTGCGTGAGAGCTGCACGAGTGTCACCGGCAGGCGATCGATCACGCTCATCACCCGCTCGACCGTCGCATCGGAACTGCCATCATCCACGACAATCAGCTCGTGCCTGAGGTGCAAGTCCTTCATCAGCGTGTGCAGGGTTTCGAGCATGGGCAGAATATTGCCCTCTTCATTGAATGCCGGAACGAGGCAGCTGACCAAGGGATCCGCTGGACGCTCCGTAGCGCGCAAGCGCAACACGAATTCAGACGTACTGTCTTCCATCGGGCCTTCCGTCATGGTCAGTTGTTCTGGTTTCATCTAGCGCGCTGGATCACAGGAGAGTTAGCTATTTGCTGTTGCGGCGCAAACATCGCGGAATGTAATGGTAGCGGCATGATGGGTCAAGCACTCATCGAAATCTTCACGCGCCACACCGACCAGCGGGCGGAATGATCACCCACCGCACAGCGACTCGAATCGCCGGCTGGGTTGGATGGCTCAGCTCTGCCGTTTCCTCGGGCAAACCAGGATTCATCTCGCTCATCCAGGCACCGGGCTCACGTGTCGATTTCTCGGATGCCCAGAGCGCTACGTAACCACACGCTTTGATACGCGTCGGGCTCACCCAGGGTGAGATGCTGAAGTCTCCATTGATCAGCACCGCGGGCGTGGCCGTCGCATAAAAGGACACATTGCCCGCTGCCCAGGTACTTCCCACCAGATAAGCCAAGGGCACACCTGTTTTTTTTTGCCAATCGGCCTCGATCAGTCGTGCCAGCTCCGGACCGGGGAAATTCGCGCGGGACAGTGAGGGTCTTAGTTGCGTCTTGTAATACACGCTGCCTGCATACACGCCCAGTAACAGCCCGTGCAAGATCAGCCACGCGAACAACCAGCGTCGCTGATACAGCGAGGCGAACATCCCGGGACGCCAGCACACCAGTGCCAGCCCCAGGGGCGTGAACATCATCATTGCCCACATATCGCGCAACGGCCTTCCTGCAATCAGCGGGACCGCCAGGCTAAACAGGAAAGGCAGGGTACTGGCGGCGAATAAAAAAAGCGCAGGCGATGTCGCGCGATGTCTGGCTTCATCCGACGCTAGTGGCGTCACACCGGAGGTCGCACGATAGGTGCGTGCCAGCCAAACGGTCAGCATGAGCATAACGATCACGCTACCGAGCTGCGCTGCCAGGAATGAGCCGACCTCGCCAACGCGACCCGCAGCGGAAAGGTGCTCGCTCATGCGCTCTTGCGCATAATGCAGCGGCTGAAAATCATGTCCAACAAGCCAGAACAGATTGGGTGCCATGACGACGGCTGCCACCACGACACATGAGAACACCTTGCCAAGGCTCAGATGCCTGCGCGACCCGGCGTCAATCAACATCCAGATCACCATGAACAAGTAAAGCAGGGCAGCGCTGTACTTCGCAAGCGCGCACAAACCCAAGGACACGCCCAAGGCAATAAACCAGATGAGTTGACCACGCTGCGTCGCCATCCAGAACAAGGTGATCGAGCAAGCCCACAACGGTATCTGTATCACGTTGTGATTAAATTCCGGTATCAGCACATTGAAATACAATTGCGTCGTTGTCAGCAACACGGCCACCAAAGTCAGTCGTTCATCAAGAAACTGACGCGCCAGCCACCACAAGGCGACAAGAGCCACCACAATGCTCAGAGGACCCAGCACCAGCAAGGCTAGCGGCTGCTTGCCCAAGAGCGCGACCGAGGTCGAAATAATCCAGGCCGTCAGCGGAGGATGCTTGTAATAACCGGCCTGGGGATGAAGGCTCCAGACAAATCCCTCGATCATGTCCAGCGGCGGACTGTGATGCGACAGTAACGCAACGAGGGGCCAGAGCAGCGCGTACAAGACAAGCAGTACTCCCAGCACCGCACGACAGGAGGGGTCGCGGGGAATCACAGAGGGCGCAGCCAAGGCATGTGGACCGGTATGCAAATCGGGGCCAATGGAATAATCGTTAAACGATGGAAGAAGCGTTAAAAAACGCGCAACCGCGATTTTATCCCAGCGGGTTTGCCATGCCCGCCGGGCTCGGCACAGGGTAAAGCACTTGCGGCGAGCATCAAAAGGGCGATTGCCTTGAGTCACTTATCAAGTCTTAAACAGGTAGTCGCTTCACTTATGCATGTCATTTCGCCATGTCATTCGTCCATGGCGTTTACCTTGCCCGCCCGCGTGATCCATTGGATGACTCATTTGATGATCAATTTGGTGCGAATTTGCGGGCCATGGGTTATGATATTTTTTTATTAGAAAACCTTCAGATATTACCAACCGCCATATTCCCTACTTGATAAGGAAACGACGCTGTGAGCAAACGCACCCGCCCGGCAGATATCTATTTACGCTTCCTGCAACTCGCCGAAGCCATGCGTGGCATGCCCTCCCTGGC
>OMID01000069.1 GCA_900299005.1 Oxalobacteraceae bacterium | reverse complement strand
TTTCACTGGGGTGACGAGATTCCTGTGTGGCCGGTAAATTTTTGTGCGTGGGTTGCTTGGTTGTCATACGCACGCCGCAATCATCGTCACCTCAGCACCTCAATCACTGTCACCCCAGCGAAAGCTGGGGCCCATGCTCCTATCGCTACAAAGTCAAATCGGGCCGACATCACCGCATATATTGAGAACGGGTTACTCAACTGGACCTTAGTTATTCGAGGATGGGCCCCAGCTTTCGCTGGGGTGACGAGATTCCTGTGTGGCCGGTAAATTTTTGTGCGTGGGTTGCTTGGTTGTCATACGCACGCCGCAATCATCGTCACCTCAGCACCTCAATCACTGTCGCCCCACCGAAAGCTGGGGCCCATGCCTCCATCACTGCAGGCCTCAACCAGTGCATCGGTGTTTCACCCGTTTGCTTTATCATGTACTTCACAATGACAATACCATCAGGAGATCCGCATGTCTGACCCGCCTGCGCTGTTGTGGACACCTAGTCCTGCACGCATTGAGCGTAGCCGCATCAGTCATTACATTCAGTGGCTGGCCTCAAAGGGAAAACACTTCAGCGACTATCAGAACCTCTGGCAATGGTCGACTGATCACATCGAAGAATTCTGGGCGTCGGTATGGGAATATTTCGATGTCCAATGCTCTGTCCCTTACGAGAGCGTAGTCTCAGATCATCAGATGCCCGCCACAAGGTGGTTTGAAGGCGCTCGTCTGAATTTTGTGCAGCAGTTATTTCGTTTCAATACCGATGCTGCTAGCACCAGCAAAGATGCCATTGTCGCAGAGTCAGAAACGCGCGGCAGGCTTACTCTGTCTTGGGACGATCTGCGTGAACAGGTGACGGCTATTGCGAACACGCTCCGCGCGCTCGGCGTAGGGCCCGGTGATCGTGTGGTCGCCTATCTGCCGAATACTCCGGAAGCAGCGGTTGCTTTTTTTGCTTGTGCCAGCATTGGCGCGATTTGGTCTTCTTGTTCGCCTGACATGGGGGCATCGAGCGTTCTCGATCGTTTCAGGCAGATCGATCCCAAGGTACTGATTGCCATGGATGGCTATCGTTATGGTGGCAAGGCATTTAATCGGCTGGAGGTTGTGCAACACATGCGCGATGAACTGCCTACGCTTCAGCACACAGTACTCTTGCCGTACCTTGATTCGACGCTCGATATCCTCACTGCTCTCCCAGGCGCCTTGCGATGGCAAGACTTGTTGACGCATCCTGCAGCTTGTGCGGGGCCTATTATTTTTGAGCAGCTGCCTGCTGATCACCCGCTCTGGATTCTTTATTCTTCTGGCACCACCGGGATGCCTAAACCTATTGTTCATGGCCAGGGCGGTGCGCTGCTTGAATCGCTCAAAGGGAATGCGCTGGCGCTTGATCTCGGCGAGGATGATCGCTTCCTCTGGTTCAGCACCACGGGGTGGGTGATGTGGAATGCGCAGATCAGTGGTTTGCTGGTAGGTGCGACGATCTGTATTTACGACGGTAACCCCGGTTACCCCGACCTGTCGCGCCTATGGCGATTTGCGCAAGACATGCGGCTGACATTTTTTGGTGCGGGGGCGGCGTTTTATGCGAATTGCATGAAGGCGGGCATCGAACCCGCGCAGATCGCAGATCTTTCTGCCTTGCGTGGGGTGGGGTCGACAGGGTCGCCCTTGCCGGATGAAGCGTTTCACTGGGTCTATCAGCACGTGCATCCTGATGTATTGCTGGCCTCGATCAGCGGTGGTACCGATGTGGTGGCTTCCTTCGTTGGGGCGTCGCCCCTCTTGCCTGTTTACGCAGGCGAAATGCAGTGCCGCTCGCTGGGGGTGGCGGTTCATGCTTTTGACGAGCGGGGCGAGCCTGTGATCGATCAGGTTGGTGAGCTGGTCGTGACCAAGCCTTTGCCAACGATGCCTCTGTATTTCTGGAATGATCCAGGCAATGAGCGCTATCGGGATAGTTACTTCGATCATTATCCCGGGTTATGGCGACATGGCGACTGGCTGCGTATCACGCCCCGAGGCGGAGCCATCATCTACGGACGCTCGGATGCCACCATCAACCGGTATGGCATACGCATGGGTACCTCGGAGATCTATCGCGTGGTAGAGGAAATTCCAGAGGTGTTGGACAGCATGGTCGTCGACCTCGAGTACCTGGGTCGCGAGTCCTACATGCCGCTATTTGTGGTGCTGCGCGAAGGCCATGTGCTCGACGAGACACTCAAGCGCCAATTGTGCGACAAGATACGCCTGCAACTCTCTGCGCGCCATGTGCCCAATGAAGTATTTGCCGTGCCGGAGATACCACGCACACTAACTGGCAAGAAGATGGAACTGCCAATCAAGAAGCTGTTGCTGGGCATGCCAATAGAAAAAATCGCAAACCCGGATGCGATGGGCAATCCGGGTTCGCTGCAGTGGTATGCAGATTTTGCGCAGCAGCGGAGGACTGCGCCATCAGCTTGATCAGGCACCGACAATCCATCCCTCCAGCGGATCGTGCGGTGGTAGTCCGTAGTCGGAGTCTCTGCGCTGCCACCCCCAGGCAGCGAGGATCAGGCACAGCACGGCATCGAGCAAATCACCACTGCCATCATCAAGTAATTGCTGGCGGAATGCGCCGGCATCGAGACGAAGGTGTTTCGGGTGCTCGCCTTTTTCCAGTGCCTTGATGATAGACAGTCGTGCAGCGCGCCGCGCCGGCGTGTGCAGCGCTTTGCTGTCATTTTTGTAGGATTCGTGCGTGATGGAACGCGCCACCAAGCCGGGATACGCTTCTAGTGCGATACGATCCGCATCGCCCTTGTGCATGCGAGGGATGGACACACCCGCTTGCAGCAGCAGCGGCGCGCCTGCATGCAGCATGTAGGCGACCGGAGGATTAACCCATTTCATCGATGAAGAAGATTTTGCAATGCGATCGGTTGTGCGATGAATGAATTTATTACCGGCCGGACGGGCATCACATATGGCCTGAAAAGTGGCGCGAACTTCTTCTCTGGACAAGGAGGCATAGTGGTGGATCAACGCTGACCATTGCGTCGGCCAGTCCAGCAGTTCCACCAGCTCTCGGGGCAGCGAGAAAGGAAAATCAAATCCCCCGACCCACGGTCCGGGTTGCGTAAGCCATGTGCTGAAGCTGCCAAATGTGTCAAAGGTCTGCAGGCTTTCGAGACGCAGAACCTCATTGTGCAAGCGACCAGAGGCGAGGGTGATGGGCTTGGCTTTGCGGGGCGAAGACGTGAAGTCCACGCCGTGCAGGCATGGAGAGAGTTTGCGCCTAGCTGACATCCGGCAGGATGACGTTCACATCCAGCACTTCGAGGTTGCCTTGCTTGTCTAGCGAAATCTTGATGTCTTCGGGATTGACGCGGACGTATTTGGAGATCACGGCGATCAATTCCTGGTGCAGCGCGGGCATGAAGTCGGGGCCGTTATGAATCGTGCGCTCGCGGGCGATGATGATCTGCAGCCGCTCTTTGGCGGTGCTTGCCGACTTGGGCTCTTTGTTGAAGAGGAACGACAGCAGGGACATATCATTTTCCTCCGAAAATCCGCGACAGGATACCGGGTTTTTCATAGTCTACAAAGCGCAGCGGCCTACTTTCGCCTAAAAAGCGAGCGACTACGTCTTTGTACGCCTCGGAGACATCGCTCCCGGTGATATGGATTGCCGGGTTGCCCTGGTTGGACGCGTGCAGCACCGATTCCGACTCGGGGATAATACCCAGCAGGGGTATGCGCAGGATTTCCTGCACATCTTCGTGCGAGAGCATTTCGCCGGCGTCGACCCGCTTGGGTACATAGCGGGTGATCATCAGGTGTTCCTTTACCGGTTCGTCGCCGGTCTGCGCGCGTCGCGATTTTGCCTGAATGATGCCGAGGATGCGGTCAGAGTCACGAACGGAAGAGACTTCCGGGTTGGTGACGATGATGGCTTCGTCGGCGAAGGTGAGTGCCATGACGGCACCACGCTCGATGCCAGCTGGAGAGTCGCAGACGATGTATTCAAAGCCCATATCTTTGAGTTCGTTCAGGATGCGCTCCACGCCTTCCTCGGTTAGCGCATCTTTGTCACGGGTTTGCGAGGCGGGCAGAACGAACAGGTTATCGCAGTGCTTGTCCTTGATGAGCGCCTGCGTAAGCGTTGCCTCGCGATTGATTACATTGATCATGTCGTAGACTACGCGCCGCTCACAGCCCATGATGAGATCCAGGTTGCGCAAGCCGACATCAAAGTCGATGACGGCTGTCTTGTGACCTCGTAGCGCGAGGCCAGAGGCAAAACTGGCGCTGGAGGTGGTTTTACCCACACCGCCTTTGCCCGAGGTTACGACGATAATTTTTGTCACAGAAAACTCCTTATCTGAGTTTCATTGAATAGCACAATGCGCAGAGGCTGTTTGCAATTGGAATCAAGGCTGAATAAAAGCGGCATAAAAGCTGAACTGAAACTGTACAAAAACTGTATTGAGACTGTATTTAGGCTGCATGGAGGCAGAGGATTGAGAACATTATTTCATTGGCAGGGCAGCGATATCGAGATTCTCTCCCCTGAGCCTCACCTGTGCCGGCTTGCCCGAGAGGGTGGGTGACCATCCCTCATCAAAGGTCCGGTAAACGCCGGCTATTGATACCAGTTCGGCCTCCATAGCTACCGAGAAGATGCGAGCATCGGCATTGCCGGCCGCACCCGCCAGCGCGCGACCGCGAAGCGGTGCATAGGAGTGAATACTGCCATCGGCGATCACTTCGGCGCCCGGGTTGACTACGGCCATGAGCACCAGATCACCGCCGCGCGCATAGACGCGTTGTCCGGCACGTACCGGCGTGTCGATCACCAGCGTGTTCGGCGCGACCGCAGTGTTTGAAGGCACGGTGGAAGACGCCACAGAAGATGCTGGGGTAGTTTGCACCACAGGTATTGCTGAAGACATCGATGAGGCGGGCGTTGCATCCGACGAGGGAGGTGGTGTCAGTTCAAATTGTTTTGACTGATCCACCGTATCAATGCTGAGACCTTGTGCACGGATTTCATCTTCGAGCGCAGCGGGCGCGTTGCGTATGGCAACAGGATTCAAATGATGCGAGCGGAATAATGAAAGCAGCGCAGGCCAGTCGATGCTTCCCGGTGCCGGAGACGGGCTCAGGGCAGAGAAGTCGAGTATCGTGAATTCGTCTTCGAAGTAATCGGGTGTGCCGCCAGTGATATGCGAGAGCGCAGAGGACAACTTGACTGGGTCGGTGTCGCCCAGCAGGGCTGCCACAGCGACCACCGTGGAAATCTTGATCTCCAGGGCCTTCCTGGCTTGGTTCTTTGACATAGCGTCCGAGTGAGGTGGCGGCCATCCCAACGCAGCCGCGCTTGCCGGCGCGTATTATACCCTCGGTGCGTGTTTTGATCATTCGCAAAATCTGATTCTCAGGGTGCTCCAGCATGGAAGACCACCTGCCGCGTTTGTCGGCAGCTTTCATTCTTATCGACTCTCGGCGATTCGCGACGAGATTTGACCCACAGGCGCATAAGGAGCGACATGATGCGGAGCACTCAGCAGCACAATCCCATGGTGGACTTGGTTCATTATCAGCTAGAGGCCACCATGCATCTGGCCGAGGTGGTATTTTCCGGCACAGAAAAAATCGATCGCGCAATGCTGGACGTCACCCACCAGGCCGTTGACGGGCAGCTCAAGCTTGCCCGTGCCGTGACAGATATGCGAGACCCAACACACATGGCTGAATTACAGGTATCGCTGGCTAGCCGACCAGAGAAAGCGATGCACTGTCAACAACAGATCATGTCGGCGCTGATCGAGATTCAGACTCAGTTCGGTCGTTCGATCCGGGATTACCTTGAGCGCTTCGGTCAAAGCACGGCTGAACAAGCGGGTGAAGCGATTCAGCAAGGGGAAACGGTAGCTGGGATCAGGCATCTGCAGGGCGCAACGCTGAACCCGTTCGCTGGGATGCTCTCGGTATGGGAGGAGGCATTTCGCGAAGCCGGTAAGCTCGCCAGCCAAAATATGATGGCAGCGAGCACTAGCCTTGGCAGTTCCGCCGCCCCAGCGCGTGAGATCACGCATAGCATCGCAGAAAGACCGGCAGCCAGCGGTCATCAGCGGCAGGTATCAGGAAGGTCGAAACGACAGGTCAGTGGGCGGCGAAAGGCCTGAAGCAGTTGAGTAAAGTATGATCCCCGCCCTGTTCGGGCTCATCACCTAATGTCAGCAGGGGTGTAGGGCGCGGGGCCATGCTGTTGATCGATTCCTAAGGGTTGGTCGGTCGTGTCCGAGCGACTCTTTGGATCCCCCCATCATGCGCCTTGGAGTAAGGCGCGGGGGAGTTCATCAGATTGCCTGCAGAGTGTACCTACAGAGCGGCGATTTGCAGATCGCCGCTACTGCTACTATCGGTCGAACCGCTGCGGCCCAGCGCTGCCGCCTCACGTGCTTTTTTACTAGCCTGTTTTGATCGTGCGCTGGAAGGTGGCAGGCGACGCAGCGTGCGTAGCGAATCGAGATCCTTGATGCCTATCGAGCGCTGATCCACTGTGATCAGGCCAAATTCATTAAAGGCTGACAGGGTGCGGCTGACGGTTTCCAGTGTGAGGCCCAGATAGCTGCCGATTTCATGGCGGGTCATGCGTAGATTGAATAGCTTGCTCGAGTAGCCCATCTCGGCAAATCGCTCCGAGAGCGACACCAGAAAGCGTGCCACTCGTGCCTCAGCAGACAATGCACCCAGCATGCTGACCATGCCTTGCTCTCGCACCAACTCACGACTCATCACGCTGTACATGGCGTGCTCGAGTTCCGCATGAACCCGCCCGAGCTGAATGAATTTTTTGAATGGAAGCAGTATCAGATCGCAGTTCGAGAGGGCAACGGCCTCGGACGCATAACGTTTGGTGTGAATGCCATCAACACCAAACAGGTCTCCTTTCATCGGGAAACTCAATACTTGTTCGTTACCGAATTCATCGATCAGCACGGTTTTGAGAAAGCCGGAATGCACGATGAACAGGGTATCAAAAGGCTGCCCTATCGTATGGACACGTTGCCCGGTCTTGAATTGCACATGCTGAAACAGGAACTCTTCCTCATTGACAGAGGGTGTGACAGGTATGCGCAAAAGCTCGCAAAGTTCCTTCAGATTGGACCATAGCTTGCCTTGTCTTTGCCAGGCAACTTCGCCAGATGTTGAGTGATTGCTGCTGCCTGGTTCCGGGCGGGTCTCGGGAATGTGTGTGGATGTCATGGTCACCTCCTTGAGTTGAGGACTGAGACTGATCGGGGTTGCATCAGAGGGAATCTGAAGTTGGGTGTATTCCTTTCCTGTGCCGTGAGGATTTCACGGACACGCAAGGACCTCCTTGGCTGACTTGTGCGACTCGGGAAATGCGATCGGTCTGTGGTATCGCGCTCATTGGCTTTTCTCCGGTTGCTGCGAGTCATGCTGAAAGCGAGTGCTAGTATCGCGACTGAATTGGTACATGGCTATCGGGTTGCCCTGAATGCGCCTGTCAGTGCTACTTCGAGGGGCTAGGCTGATTCCTATTGCGTACGTGAATGGCATTGCTGGTGTCTGTCCGCTCATAACTCATTGAGATCCGTGTGTACTTTCGCTATTTACGTAACGGAAGCAGTAATTCATGGGCAACGGCATAGCGCACCAGGTCGGCCAGCGAGGAGCTCTGCATCTTTTGTAGTATTCGTGTCTTGTGCGTACTGACTGTCTTGGCCGAGAGATGAAGTACGGTCGCGATTTCAGTGACACTTTTTCCATTCACCAGCAAATTAAAAACCTCGAACTCACGATCTGACAAAGCTGTGTGCGGGAGTTTTTCATGCGTGGGCATGGCTTCAATAGCCAGCTGTTCGGCAACTTCCATACTGATGTAGGGGCGACCACTGGCGACTCGTCGTATCGCATTGACCAACTGAGATCCAGCGGCTTCCTTGGTCATGTAACCCAGAGCGCCGGCGCGGATTGCTCTTGCGGCATATTCGTCTTCCTCGTGCATCGTGAGTACAAGGATGGCGAGCTTGGGAACCTCGTCTTTGACCTGCCGAATCAGTTCCATCCCGCACCGGCCCGGCATGGACAGATCCGTCACCAGAACATTGAAGGGCATCTTGCGCACCAGTTGGATAGTCTCGAAGCCATCGGTTGCCTCGGCGTGGATTTAGATGTCTGGCGCTTTTTGGAGAATGTGCTTCAGTCCCTCACGCATCAACGTGTGATCATCTGCTAGCAAGATCCGTATCATTTGAGGCAAGGCTGGTGTTGTGGGCCAGGCAGAGTGGCGTGCTTCTCGTTCTGCATGTCAGCTCGCTCGCACGAAGCGCGAAGTGGACATCAAGCTCTCTAGGAAAATCATCGTTACGCTTTCTTTATAGTAACAAAATGGCAACACATGAGGCTAATGTATCAGTTTTTCGCAAAGAGACCTAGATGATTTGAATCAAAAATTTGTGGGGAATCCAAGATCTGTGCTTGGTCACTCGAACAATTACTTCATGGAATTTATTTTTACCTTTTTGCTGATCTGGGCTGGCATTGATTCTGTCCGATGCGAAAGCAGCTGATAGACTTCAGTTTTTAAGAGAAAGATTGCTGTGGGCATGAATATTCAACCAGGAGAGATTGGGCACATCATCCAGCTGTCGATTGCGCCGGTGTTTCTTCTTACTGGCGTGGGCACCAACATGTTAGTTCTCACCAATCGGCTTGCGCGCATCATTGACCGCACCCGTGCACTGGAAGAGAAGCTGCAGGCCGGTACCCATAAAGACCGGCTCCAGTTTCGACAAGCGGTGATGGATGAACTGGATGTGTTATTTAGCCGAGCACGAAAAATCAATCGTGCGATTTTTCTTTCAACCTCATGCGCTTTGCTAATCTGCCTGGTGGTGGCGATCTTGTTCGTTGCTGATGCGATGGATCTGAAACTGGTGACGCCCATTGCCAGTCTGTTCGTGCTGGCAATGGTGTCACTGACAGGCAGTTTTATTTATCTTCTCCGGGAAGTTTTACAGGCGACTGATTTTCAGGACAAGCAGCGGCACAGTGTGGTCCTGGGCGATCCATCGTAGAGAAAACCTGCTCTGTCGGTGTGCTGTTGGCCTTATGACGGCCTCGCGATTACGAAGGCGCTGAAAAAAACTCTCTGATGGCAAGCCAGCATCGCTGTGCCATGCAGGGAGCCTGCCACATCAAAGGCTTGCAGCTATTTCTCAAAGGGGAAATCTTGCGATGTTGAATTCATCAGCGATTTTATGGCCGACCGCGATGAGGAAATCTCAGAGAGAGTTCACCAGTTCACAGGTGGCCTCAAAGAGAGGATGCTCAGGATTACCGAATGCATCACAGATGGTCAGATGATTGATATCCGTGAGCCGCACGTCTTTGCGGTGATTACTTTCCCATCGATGAATAATCAATGCGTTCTGGCGCTTGAACTCATCTGACTCCAGATCACCAACAGCGGTAATGAACGGCGCCGGGTGCGCTTGTGGCATCAGCGCTGGCGATAAGCGGGGGATGCTGTCTTCGCTCAGTTTGAGATCTTGAGCGACGAAATCCACATGCCGGATGACGTCGAGATCGGTGAGTGCAGACAGTAATACGCCGGCTTTTACCAGATCGATGGGTAGATTGTCGGACCATTGCGGCCACTGGGCGGCGAGCATCATCGCAGCGAGATGACCGCCTGCAGAATGGCCGGCGATGACAATGCGTTCCCGATCAAATTCATATTCTGCTGCTTTGTGGTAAAGCCAGGCTAGTGCCCGGAGCTGCTGTCGCGTGATCTCTTCGATACTGGCAAGAGGTGCGAGTGTGTAGTTGGTGAGCGCGATATTGAATCCTCTTTGCAAATATGCCGGCACGATGAACGTGAAATCTGATTTATCCAGCGAACGCCACCATCCCCCGTGAATGAAGACCAGCAACGGGGCATTCGGGGTGGGGGCCGGATAGAAATCAAGGCGCTCCCCCGGGGCATTGCCGAAGGGGAGGTCAAGTAATCCGGCGTGAGTACGTCGTACGAGCGCGGAGTCGCGTTGCCACCGCGTGAAGATATGCGGATGATCGGGTATCGAGGCGCGCGCATTGTATTGCTGGCTGTAATACTGGCGCTCGCGTGCCGTCGGATGCTTGACTTTGCTGCGCATGACATCTCCCTTGCATGTTTATTTTCTTTTATTTTTACTTTTATTTTTGCTTCGCTCGATCCCGGCTGGCGGTGACGAGCAGTGTATATCGCCTGACTCCACGGTCAAGCATGCAACTGATTGGTTGACGTTGACGTAAAGGTCAATCTTTCCTACACTGTCGGCGCTTTGGTGCTCGCCGGTCTTCCTCGACCGGCGGTTAAACGGGAAACACGAAGCGCTAGCCGGCCCAATCGCCGTGCTGCTGCCAACGTGTGCTGCCCCCGCAACGGTAAACAAGCGCATGGATCTCCATGCAGTCCGACTCGAAAGCCACTGTGCCTCGCTGCATGGGAAGGCAAATCGGATCGCTTGTCAGCCCGGATACCGGCCAGAGCTGGTGGGAATGACGAAACGGGGTGGTTTTTGTCAAACCGTGGCTGCGGTGTTCGGGCGATTTATCGCCGTGAGGGCTCAACAGCAGCATGGGCATCGACAACTCTCCGGGCATTCCTTTGACATCCGCTTGCGGGGAGGCGAGCGGACGATTCTCAGTGGATGATTTTTATGATGCCAAGCTATTCTGGTGCATGCCGTCGTGTCATGTCGCCGGCTATTTTCCATACTGTCGTTACGCTTCTCTTTGCAGTGCAGGTCAATCAGGTCTGCATGGCACAAGAGAAGCGGCTCGATTCCGTTGTCGTCACAGCCAGCCGTTTCGAAGAGCCACTGACGGCGCTGTCTGCTGGCACCATAGTGATTAGCGCCGATCAGATACGCGCTTCAGGTGCCTCCGATGTCAACGAGGCGATCCGCAAGATTGCGGGCGTTCTCGGGCGTCAAAACCTTATCGGTTCTTCCGACAGCGCGCTTGATTTGCGTGGTTTTGGAACGACCAGTGAGCAAAATCTGGTGGTGATGGTCGATGGTGTGCGCCTTTCCGAAATCGATCTCAGTAATGCGCTGATCTCATCGGTACCCATTGACTCGGTCGAGCGTGTCGAGGTGACACGTGGAGGAAGCAGTGTTTTATATGGCAATGGGGCCACGGGTGGAACGATACACCTCATTACCAAACGCGGTGCCTCCGGGCGTCAGGCCGGTAGCGCTGGCCTCGCCTTTGGCAATTATGGACAGCGCGAGGCGCTAGCCTCCCTGTCTGCGGGAAGCGATGCTTTCGTCGCAGATATCAGCACCAGTGTTCGTCAATCCGATGGCTATCGTCGCAACGGTGCCAATGACCAGAACAACCTCAGTCTCGGTCTGTATGCGCCGATTGAGGGTGGCCGTGTGGGGCTGCGCACAAACGTCTCCCGGCAGGAGTCTGGACTACCCGGTTCACTGACCTTGGCAGAGTTCACGACGGATCCAAGGCAAACGACCAAGCCTCGAGACCAGGGATCGGTCGATGCCGAGCGGTACAGTTTGTTCATGGAGAAAAAAATCGGCGACTGGGATTTTGCTGCTGATCTCTCGCGCCGGCTGCAGCGAGCGGTCGGCCGCTACCCAAGCATGTCGTACACGGCTACTACAGATTCGGATGCTGATCAGTTCTCGCCACGGCTAAAGCATGTGGCGACCGTGGCGGGATGGCGTCACGAAACGGTGGCGGGTCTCGATATGATGCGTGCCACCCGAAAAGGGTATAGCGAAGCCTCTCAGGATTCTGATGCGCTCTATCTGCGGCACGAGATTCGGGCAAATGACACCAGTATCGCCTTAGGTGCTCGGCGGGAGGCGTTCCAGCTGACTTCATCCGGGCTGAGCAAAGACTTTGGCCTGAATGCCTGGGAAGTCTTGCTGGCGCAGGACCTCTACGCCGGATGGGGTCTTTACGCGAAGTCTGGTCGCAGCTACCGTGTTGCCAATGTCGACGAAACTGCCGGCGCGGTCGGCAGCTTGTTGCCGCAAACCTCGAATGATTACGAGCTTGGCACTCAGTTCAATCACAGCGACGGGAAGCTTACGCTGAACTGGTTCCGTCATGATTTGCGCAATGAAATCATCTACAACCCGACGGCCCCCACAGCAGATCCCATGTTTTCAGGTGCGAACGTGAATCTGGATCCTACGCGCCGGGAGGGTGTGGAATTTCGCTTATCGCAGACGCTTGGCAGTGCCTGGCGTGTCCAGGCGTCTGCTCAGCATGTGTTGCCGACCTTCCGTGGCGGGCCGAATTCGGGTAATGACATCCCACTGGTGGCGCGAAACACGTTTGCCGCACGATTGGCCTGGTCACCGGGCAATGGACATCGCGGGGACATTGGCTGGCAGTGGGCAGACAGGCAGCGTTACGGTAATGATTTCGCAAACACCTGCAGCACGAAAATACCCGCCTTTGATACGCTGGATGCACGCTATGCATGGCGGCAGGACAAGTGGGAAGTTGCGCTCGTCGGTAACAACCTGACCGACAAGCATTATTTCTCGACGGCCTATGGCGCCTGCCGCAACGGCATTTACCCGGATCCGGGTCGCCTGCTGCAAATAACAGCGCGCCGCGATTTCTGAGGTCGCACCGATGCCCCCGTCAATAGCCCAGACCTATGCGCTACTGGGCATGCTCTTCGCAGCGGCCTTGTGCGCGATGGGGCTGGCTTCTCTTTGCGGAGGCACGGGGTGCTTCATTCCTTCTTCTTCGGCGGAGGTCTGGTGGCAGCTCCGTGTGCCGCGCGCCTTGTCGGCCTTTGCGGTTGGCGGCTCGCTGGCCTTATCAGGCGCGCTGATGCAGGTGTTGCTGCGCAATCCGCTCGCAGATCCTTTCGTGCTGGGCATATCGGGTGGCGCGGCCGCCGGCGCGCTGGCTGCCGGGTGGCTGGTGCCGGCTTCGCTGGCGCTGTTCGGCCTGCACCTGGGCGCTCTTGCCGGCGCCCTGGGCGCCATTGGTTTGCTGTTTGGTCTTGCCCATCCCGCGCTGGCACGTCAAGCATCGCTGTTTTCCACGGGGTACACCAGCGTTCGACTGATCCTCACCGGTGTCATGATCTCGGCGGGTTTTGGCGCATTGACCAGTCTGTTGCTATCGCTGTCGGACGACACCAGTCTGCGAGGCGCGATGTTCTGGCTCATGGGTGACCTCGATACGACCGAACTGATGTGGCCAGCCTGGCTGGTGCTGCTGCTATCGGTTGCTTGGTGTGTCAGGCATGCCGTGGCATTGAACGTGCTCTCGCAAGGCGACCTGACAGCGCATTTGCTCGGCTTGCCAGTTCGGCGATTGCGAACAGCGGCCCTGGTGGTGGCCTCAGTGACTGCGGCCACGGCCGTGTCGGTGGCGGGCGCTATTGGTTTCGTGGGCTTGGTTGTGCCGCATGCTTTGCGGCTGGTAGTGGGTAATGACCAGCGGCGCTTGCTACCATCGTCAGTGCTGGTGGGCGGGGCAGCGCTGTGTCTTGCAGACCTCGCTTCGCGCAGTCTGATGGCACCTATTCAACTGCCGGTGGGGGTTGTCACGGCGCTGGTCGGCGTGCCGGTCTTCCTGATGTTGCTGGGCCGGAGCCGCTGATGCTGTCTACGCACCACCTGTCGGTTGCTGCAGGCCGCCGTGTGATGTTGGGTCCCCTAGACTGGCAGGCGCGCCCCGGTGAGCTATGGTGCGTTCTGGGGCGTAACGGCTCGGGCAAGACCACGCTATTGCATACGTTGGCCGGGGTGCTGGATCCGTCTGCAGGAGAAGTGCGGCTCAATGATGCGGCGCTGGCAGAGATCAATCCTTTGGCGCTGGCTCGGTTGCGCGGGCTGATGCCTCAGGTTCAGATCGACGCGTTTCACAACTCGGTGTTCAATGCAGTCGCCATTGCACGCGCTCCTTATCGCGCTGGTGCAGGCTGGGATGCCCCGGAGGATGTGGAGGCCGTCAGAGAGGCACTGCAACGCGTCGGGCTACAGGATCGCATGGATGACGATGTGACGCGCTTGTCAGGGGGTGAGCGGCAACGCGTCGCGCTGGCCGCCTTGATCGTACAGTCTCCGCATGTGATGCTTCTGGATGAACCAGTTGCACATCAGGACGTTGGACATCAGTTGGAGGTAATGCGCTTACTGCGAGTGCTGTCGGACACGCATGTGGTCGTCGCCAGCTGTCACGATATTAATCTAGCAAGACGATTTGCCACGCATGTCTTGCTGCTTGGCGAACGCGGTCACTGGCAGGGCAGCGTTGAACAAGTGCTTCAGGAGGACAGCTTATCCCTAGCCTTCGGCTGCAAATTCAGGTGCGACGGGCAGTTCTGGGTTGCACATTGATTCGCGCGCGGCATCTTACGCGGACCCACGGGTACTCACCACGCCTCATCTTGGCCACAGTACCATCTGCGTGCAGCGGAACAATGCAATAGTCTTGTCATTGGCAGTGACGGTCGCATCCCACACCTGAGTGGTCCGCCCGAGATGCACGGGTGCCGCAAGGCATTCGACTCGCCCTGAGCGCGCCGTGCCAAGATGATTGCTCTTGAGCTCAATGGTGGTAAAGCTGCTCGCGCCCTCGGGAAGATTCAACATGCAGCCATAGCCGCAGGCGGTATCGGCAAGCATGATGATCGAGGCAGCGTGAAGATAACCATTGGGCGCGAGATGATGTGGCCGAATAGTGAAGGCGGCGCTCAGCCTTTCTTTGCTGGCAGAGATCAACTCAAAGCCCAGCAGATCAGGGAGAGTACCTTCATGGCGAGTGGCTTGTGGGTCATTGCTCATCGGGTGGCAGAGACATGTTGTCCATGGGTTTGCTGGGGTGCTGGTATTGTTGCACAGCCCTTTCGAGAAACCGGCCGTCAATTCGTTTGCAGTCGCTTGCGGGCGGTATCAATGTGCTCGCAGAGCAAAGCCGTGCCGTCGAGTATTCGTGGGCCAGCGCGATTCAAGAGCACGCCATTCACGCCGAACAGATGGTTATTGCGGACAGCCTTCATCTGAGGCAGGCGACGCCAGCGGTCAGCGCCCGGGCCGCGCTCGTCCGTCAGCAGGATGACATCCGGGTTTGCGGCTACGACGGCCTCGGTGCTGACCGTGGGTGCGATCTGTGGGCTCTCGGCGAAAATATTTGTGGCGCCACATAGTCGGAGCGCTTCCGTCACTAGATGCCTGCCGCTCAGTGTCATCAGGGGTGATGACCATATCTGGTAAAACACACGGATCTTTTTGCCTGTGCTGTAGCGCTCGCGCAATTCATGCAGACGTTCTGTGAATGTGGCCGCTGCATGTTTTCCTTCGGCGCTCCCGGCCAGCGTACCGAAGCGCTCGAGCGACTGAACAATGTCTTCGAAGCTGCGTGGCTCGCTCTCGAACACGATCAGGCCCAGCTTGCGAAGGCGAGCGATTTGACGCGCATTGCTGCCGCTTTTCCATGCGATGATCAGGTCAGGCTTCAGATCAATGATGCGTTCCAGCTCAAGCCGCGTGCCGTCGGTGACCACGGGAAGCTTTTCTGCTGCAGCGGGATAGTCGCTCCAGGCGGATACCCCCACCACGGAAGGACCCGCACCTGCGGCATACAGCAGCTCGGTGATATGTGGCGCAAGACTGATGATGCGCGTTGCGGGTGAGGGAAGGGTGATCCGACGACCGCCATCGTCGATGGCAGTGACGCTGATGTTCGTTGCAGTGGCAGAATGGGTCCACCACCACAGTACCAGCAGCGCGACTCTGCCGGACACGGAGGCGAGCAAACGACATGGCATCATATTTCCAGATTGTCGATTAGCCGGGTAATGCCCAGTTTTGCTGCGGCCAGCACAACGAGGGGTTCTTTTTGTGCGAGATCGCCAGCGGTCGGGGGCTGCAGGTCAATTCGCTTTCTGATGGACACATAGTCAGGCTTCCAGCCTCTTGCTGCCAGCCTGTCCATCGAGGTTTTTTCCAGAAGTGAGATGTCAAGGTTACCTCCCTTGACAGCCTGCGCCACGCTTTGCAGTTCTCGATAAAGCAGGGGTGCCTCAGTGCGCTCGGCATCAGAGAGGTAACTATTGCGGGATGAAAGCGCAAGGCCGTCATCGGCACGATAGGTTTCGGCAGCAATGATGTCGGTCGGTAGTGCAAATTGGCGCGCCATGTTCCGTATGATCATCAGTTGCTGGTAATCTTTTTTTCCGAATACCGCGACACGCGGTTGCACGCATGAGAACAATTTGAGGACTACCGTGGTGACGCCGATGAAAAACCCGGGTCGAAATTCGCCCTCAAGCGTGTTACCCAGGTCGGTGGGGGGTTGCACACGGAATTCCTGCGGTTCCGGATACAGATCTTTTTCGGTCGGCGCGAACAGCACATAAACGCCTTCTTTTTCGAGCTTCTCGATATCGGCAGCAAAGGTGCGCGGGTATTTGTCGAAGTCTTCGTTCGGTCCGAACTGTAAACGGTTCACAAATATGGAAGCAACAACGGGATCGCCATGCTTTCGCGCCAGACGCATCAGAGACAGATGACCCTCATGCAGATTACCCATGGTCGGTACAAAAGCGGTGCGCAACTGGCCGCGCAACTGGTCACGCAGCTCGTCAATCGAGGAGATGATTTTCATGAGGATCTCGGGGCAGTCTGCGCCGGCGGTGGTTTTACCTCGCCAGCGGGGAATTCATTCGGAGAAGGACATCAAAATTCTTGGGCAGCGCAATCGAGAGCGATGAAAGACCGGCTTGTCAACCTTCTGCTCGAGCACGCATCAGCCTCAGTTAGGCGAGTAGGCGAGCCTGACGTAAATGGGCGCGAAGGCTTCGGCTTG
The DNA here is from genome assembly GCA_900299005.1 of Oxalobacteraceae bacterium. Taxonomy (GTDB): domain Bacteria; phylum Pseudomonadota; class Gammaproteobacteria; order Burkholderiales; family Burkholderiaceae_D; genus Pernthalerella. The sequence continues at coordinate 58,955 of OMID01000069.1, read as the reverse complement.
CGTGATCTCGATCAGGGTTTCCTTGGCCAGTTCCAGCAGCGCGATAAAGTTCACGACCACCACGGGCACACCCCGCGCCGGATCGAATAATTCGTGGAATTCGACGAACTTTGCTGATTGCAGTCGGCGCAAAATTGTGGTCATGTGCTCCCGCACCGAGAGCTGCTCGCGGGTGATGGTGTGCTTGGCAGTCAATTTTGCGCGGCGCAAGATATCGTTCCACGCACTCTGCAGATCAAGCATGTTCACGTCCGGGAATCGGGTGACGACCGTCTGGTCAACATAGATTTGCGTACGAACGAAATCTCGGCCCACTTGGGGCAGCGTATCAAGCTCAAACGCGGCGAGCTTGATTTGTTCATATTCCAGCAGACGACGCACGAGCTCGGCGCGCGGATCGACCGGCTCCTCCATGCCCTCGACCTTCTTCGCGGGAAGGAGCATGCGCGATTTAATTTCGATCAGCATGGCGGCCATCAGCAGATAATCGGCTGCCAGTTCAAGATTGCGCTGGCGAATCTGTTCAATGTATTCCAGGTACTGATGCGTGACCTGAGCCATCGGAATGTCGAGGATATTGAAGTTCTGCTTGCGGATCAGATACAGAAGGAGATCCAAGGGACCTTCGAACGCCTCGAGGAAAACTTCCAGCGCATCTGGCGGGATATACAGATCATTCGGCAGCTTGAACAGCGGCTCGCCATACAGTTTGGCAAAGGCCATGCCGTCAACGACTTCGGGGGTGCTGTCGATGACAGCGTCTGCGCTGGTGTTCACCATGGTGGCTATGGGAGAGGTTTGTCCGAGCGGATGGCTGTCAGTGGCTTTGGTAAACGTAGGCCGACTGCTTGACACGCGATTCCTGGGCGCGGCGCAGGCTGTCCAGATCCTGAGGCTCCTTGTCCCACAGCCGCGCGCGGCCCGCACGCTGGCCTTCCTCGAGACGGGGATTCTTCGCCTTCATATCATTGAGGAATTGGGAGAATTCGGACACGTAGCCGCTTTTTTTCTTGAAGAGATTCATGAGTTTGCTGCAAGATTGAAAACAAAATTCGGGTGAATGGCCTGTTGAAATGCCTGAAGACTCGTCTATTTTACTCTCCGCGGCGCTGCCTTTCGGGTGATCCGGCTGCTTAGGAACCATTGAAAAAAACCCTGTTGTGGCGAGCCAGCATCGCTGGGCTACTTGGGTGACTGCCACATCAAAGGCTGGCCGCTACTTCACAAAGGAGAAATCCTGCGGCGTTTGATGAAGCGCTTCCTCAGCGGATGCGCATGCCGGGCTCTGCTCCCGGCCAAGGCTCAAGGATGTAGAGCCCGGGATTGGCTGTTTCATCCACTGCTGACGCAGCCAGGACCATCCCCTCTGACACACCAAACTTCATCTTGCGCGGGGCAAGATTGGCGACAAGGACAGTGAGCTTGCCCTTGAGGTCCTCGGGCTTGTAAGCCGACTTGATACCCGAAAAAACATGGCGCAAACGACCCTCTCCGACATCCAGGGTCAGTCGCAGCAGTTTGTCCGAGCCTTCGACGGCTTCGCAGTTGATAATTTTCGCGATACGCAGATCGATTTTCGCGAAATCGTCGATCTTGATCTCATCGGCCAGTGGTTCAATGCAAGTGTCAGCGCTCGTTGCAGCAGGCGTTTGCGGGACCGGTTCAAACAGTTTGTCAAGCATCGCTGTCTCCACGCGAGTCATCAGATGTGCGTAAGGATTAACCTTGTGCTGATCTGGCAGGGCACGGTTCACATCGGCCCAGGTCAGCGGCGTCAGGTTGAGTAGCTGCTCAACTTGCGCTGCGAGCGCCGGCAGCACAGGCTTCAGATAGACGGAAAGAATGCGGAAGGCCTCCAGCAGTCGGCTGCAGACCTCCTGGAGTCGTGCATTGTTGGCGGCGTCTTTTGCCAGCTCCCAGGGTTTGTTGGCATCGACGTACGCATTCACGGCATCGGCCTGCTCCATGACCACCCGCAGCGCTTTGCCGTATTCGCGGGTCTCGTAGAGGGCAGCGATTTCAGTCCCTGCTGAACGTAAGGTGGTGAGAAAGCTGTCAGTGTGCGTGGCCCAACCCATGCTCAGTTTGCCATCGAATTTTTTGGCGATAAAGCCTGCTGCGCGGCTCGCGATATTGATGTACTTGCCAATCAGGTCGCTATTGACTCGCGCGACGAAATCTTCCGGATTGAAATCTACATCCTCGACACGCGCATTCAGTTTGGCAGCGATGTAATAGCGTAGCCACTCCGGGTTCATGCCGATATCAAGATAGCGTAACGGTGAAATGCCCGTACCGCGTGATTTGGACATTTTTTCTCCGCTGACTGTGATGAAGCCATGCACAAATACATTGTTCGGCACTTTCAGGCCAGCGAAATGCAGCATCGCAGGCCAGAACAAGGTATGGAAGTAGGTAATGTCCTTGCCGATGAAGTGATACTGCTCGGTTGCCGGATCTGCCATGAAGGCATCAAAATCATGGCCTGTCTTGTTGAAATAATGTTTAAGCGAGGCGAGATAACCTATGGGCGCATCCAGCCACACATAAAAGTACTTGCCGGGCGCGTCAGGTATCTCGATACCGAAGTAGGGCGCATCGCGGCTGATATCCCAATCCCCTAGACCGGATTCGCTCTCCAGCCATTCGCGGGCCTTGTTCGCTACCTCAGGCTGCAGGCGCTTGGGGTCGAGCGCCCAATCACGAAGGAACTGACCGCACTTCGGGTCAGACAACTGGAAGAAGTAATGCTCGGATGACTTCATGACAGGCGCAGCGCCGGTCAGTGTCGAATAGGGATTTTTCAGCTCGGTAGGTGCGTAGACCGCGCTGCAGACTTCGCAGGAGTCACCGTACTGATCTTTCGCGCCACACTTGGGGCACTCACCCTTGATATACCGATCCGGCAGGAACATGTTTTTCACCGGATCGTAGAACTGCTCGACGGTGCGAGTCGTGATCAGCCCCGCCTTATCGCGCAAGCGACGGTAGATGTCCTGAGAGAGCTGATGATTTTCTTCGCCATCGGTCGAGTGCCAGTTGTCAAAGCCGATGTGAAAACCGTCCAGATACTGCTTGCGGCCAGCCGCGATGCGCGACACAAATTCCTGAGGTGTCACGCCGGCTTTTTCAGCGGCGATCATGATCGGCGCGCCATGCGCATCATCGGCACAGACAAAGTGAACCTCGTGGCCACGCATCCGCATGAACCGTACCCAGATATCGGCCTGGATGTATTCCATAATGTGACCGATATGGAATGCGCCATTGGCGTAGGGCAGGGCAGTGGTGACGAATAGCTTGCGGGGATTCGTGCTGGAAGGGGCGGCACTCATGAGTGTTTCGGCCTAGTAAAACAAAAACCGGATTTTATCAGTGCCGACTTGCTGTTGCCCCTACCGCTAAAATAGCGGTTTTTCCCTACTCGTCCGGACTTTCCTCCCTCTCATGACCGTACGCACCCGCTTCGCTCCCAGTCCCACCGGATACCTTCATCTTGGCGGTGCCCGCACCGCGCTGTTTGCGTGGGCGTATGCCCGTCGTTTTGGTGGCACGTTCATTCTTCGCATCGAAGACACAGACCTCGAGCGCTCGACGCCGGAGGCTGTGCAGGCCATTCTGGATGGCATGCAGTGGCTGGGGTTGAACCACGATGAGGGCCCGTTCTACCAGATGAAGCGGATGGATCGCTACCGTGAGGTGATTGCGCAGATGCTGGCCGAGGGTACAGCCTATCGCTGTTATTGCTCGCCCGAGGAAGTCGAGGCCATGCGCGAGCGCCAGCGCGCCGCAGGCGAAAAGCCGCGCTACGACGGCACTTGGCGTCCGGACGCGGGCAAGATTCTTCCACCGGTGCCCGAGGGTATGCGGCCGGTAGTGCGTTTCAGGAACCCGTTGGATGGTGACGTCAGCTGGGAGGATGCCGTCAAAGGGCGCGTCACGATTTCGAATCGTGAGCTCGATGATCTTGTGATCGCGCGCCCGGATGGCACGCCGACGTACAACTTCTGCGTGGTCGTTGATGATTGGGATATGAGAATCACCCATGTGATCCGAGGCGATGATCACGTCAACAATACGCCAAGGCAGATCAATATCCTGAAGGCGCTCGGCGCCCAATTGCCAATTTACGGCCATGTCCCAATGATCCTTGGTGCCGACGGAGAAAAGCTCTCCAAGCGTCATGGCGCGGTCAGCGTGATGGAGTATCCGGCACAGGGTTATTTGCCGGAGGCGATGCTGAACTATCTTGCGCGACTGGGTTGGAGCCATGGTGACGACGAGATCTTTTCGGTAGAGCAGTTCTGCAAGTGGTTCGATCTGGATCATCTAACCAAATCGCCAGCGCAGTTCAACCCCGAAAAATTGGCATGGTTGAACAATCACTACATCAAGCAGGCCGACAATCAGCGGCTCGCTCTATTGGCAATGCCGGCGCTGGTGCTCGACGGTGCCATGCTCGACGGTGCTCCACCGCTGGCCGAGGTGGTCGCATTGATGAAGGACAGAGCAAACTCCGTAAACGAACTCGCAGATGCCGCGATGCTTTTCTACCGAGAGCCGAAACCCGATCCCACGCTGCTGGCTCTGCACCTGACGGACGCAGCGCGAACGGCACTTGCGCAGTTTGTCGAAGGCCTTGCCTCTGTCGGTTGGGGCAGGGAGCCCATTGCGGCACTGATGAAACAAGTCCTCGCTGAGCATCAGATGAAAATGCCTCAGTTAGCCATGCCCTTGCGCCTCGTCGTGACGGGACAACTGCAGACGCCATCGGTGGATGCAGTGCTCGCCTTGTTTACTCGGGAGGTTGTCCTTGAGCGAATCCGGCGATATCTTTAAAAAAACTTCCGGCGGCCGATTTACAGCTTGGCAAAGATTCGGCTATAATCCCGCTTCTGCTGCACGGGGGGTATAGCTCAGCTGGGAGAGCGCTTGCATGGCATGCAAGAGGTCAGCGGTTCGATCCCGCTTACCTCCACCACCGAGCTGACACCTAGTCGCAGTAGCGCTAACGCATAGGTCAGTAGCACGGACAGTTTATGTCCCCATCGTCTAGAGGCCTAGGACATCACCCTTTCACGGTGAGTACCGGGGTTCGAATCCCCGTGGGGACGCCAAAATTCCCCGCCTGTCCCCCTGATATTTCAGGAAGAAGGTCGGAAAACGGCAAAAGAAGCGGCTGAGGCCTCCTCAGCCGCTTTTTCTTTGTGGCCCACTGAAATGAAGTTCGGAGTGCTCGACCGCATTTGCACCAGACCGCATTCTTCCTCCGGTTCGAGATGCTGAACAAGCTGCGACTGCCGCATTGGCACGTAGATACCCTCCGCGTTACCCAAGCGACTTTTGCCATGCCGCTGAGTATTGGGTGAGCATCGTTCAGGGTTGTTTGGATACAGGTGAAAAGATATGGGCTGATGCGCGGAAGCTTTTCTCGTTTCGGCGCAAGGTTTCGCGAACTTTCTGGCCAGGATTGGCTCGGTGGGATAGGTCGGGGACGGACTCAACGGATCTGAATCGGCGTAGGTGGGATAGGCTCAAAATTATTTGGCCGTACCCTCGCACACTTGCCCTTGAAAAGCGGATGGCCTTTGCGCGTTTTTTTCTCCAGCGCGGTAATCAGAATTTGATTGCTTGGACGGTTGTAATAGAAATCGATAATCTCAATGTAATCGTCCATCATCATCTGCTTGTAGGGAATCGAGGCTTTTACTGCATAGTCGCTGATTGAGGCCTTGAACTGCAGACGACCGACCAAGGGCAGATCGAATCGGGTGATGCCTGTTTCGTCATCCGCATCAATCGTCATCATGTCGAAGTCGGTCGGGTCCGGGTTTTCTGGTCTCCAGCTGCTCAGGTAGAGCGGCGCCCAGCCACGGCAGAGGAAGCGTAACTGCTCTGCCTGCGCATTAAACACGGCAAGTGCTGCCACGAGCAAGACCAGCAGACGAAGCATCGTCATTCGCAGAACAGGAAACCTCATGCATTCCTCCGAAATCGGTGTCGCGGATTATAGAACCAGTTCGCGTAACGGTTGATTGGTCTTGTCTGCCGTGAGGGGTGCTACAGGCCATCAACTACGTGGTGCGCGCCGGGCAGCGCGTCCAGACACTTGTCGAGGCGATTAGTTAATATCGCTTGCGAGGCGAATGAGCACCTTTGCATTCGCGCCGCGCTCGACCTGCTCATGTGCCGCGACGATCTCATCAAGCGTGTGGATTGATGTCGACGGATGCTTCAGATCCGGTCGAGCAAGAACCGACGATACGCTGTCGAGGACTTGCCGCATCTCTGCTGAGGGCAATTTGTAGACGATGAAACAGTACACGCTCACAAAACCCAGGATCGCCGGACCGAATGCCATGCTGAATTGAGGCTGGTTAGATCCATAAACGACAGCCCTGCCCTGAAAGCGCAATAGCTGTCCGTACAGGGGCGCATGACTCGCGGCATCGAGGTCGATGATGGCTTCCGCGCCCTGCTGGTGCGTGAGTGCCTGAACTCGCTCGATCACATTTTCGGTGCGGTAGTTGATCGTCTCTGATGCACCTATCTGACGGGCGAGCGCTGCTTTGTCTTCGTTGCTCACGATTGCGATGACCCGCGCACCCGCCATGCAGGCAAGTTGCGTGACATAAAAGCCGACGCTACCTGCGGCACCCGGCACCAGCACCGTTTTGCCCACCAGGGACCCGCAGGCCTGCACTGCATGCATCGCCGTCATGAGAGGAATGCCAATAGATGCGCCAACCTCCAGAGGAACATGGTTCGACAAGGGCACGGCCTGCGCGGCCGGCAGGGTGATGAATTCAGCGGCTGTGCCGTAAGGGCGCTCCCACTGGCCGTTATAGACCCAGACGCGCTCCCCGATGCGCGCCGGGTCGATGCCTTCACCCACGGCGTCGATCACTCCTGCGCCATCGCTATGGGGTGTGACTTCCGGAAAGCCACCGGCGCGGGCAGCAATGCCCGAGCGTGACTTGACATCCGAGGGATTGACGCCGCTAAAAGCAAGCTTGATGCGCACTTCGCCGTCCGAGGGGTGGGGCGCCGGTTTCTCGACGACTTGCAGTACCTCCCCTGCCGGCCCCCGGCGGGTGTAAATCGCTGCTCGCATGTCTGGCCTCCTTCGTGGCAACAGTCTATTTTATATTTTGCGCAACATCCGGGCAGTCATGGCCCCTGGAAGGCCGAATTCTAAAGGAGCCATAAGAGAGCCAAACAGCGCCAAACAGCGCGAAGCAGCAAAAAGCGGCTTGTTTATCAAGCAAAAAGGCTGCTCGGGCAGGCTCTGTTAAACTTGACCCCCTGTTCAGGGCGCTGACGCCCGGTCGTTCGGGCAGCGTCGCCCTTTCTCATTTTTCAGGATTTGCCATGCCAGGTTTGTTGCCCAACGTCGATCCCGACGGACTGCTTGAATTTTCGGTCGTCTACACCGATCGCTCGCTCAATCACATGTCTAAAGCCTTCATGGGCGTGATCAATGACATCTCCAGCATGCTCAAGGAGGTCTACCATGCGGAGTCGGCAGTTGTCGTGCCGGGTAGTGGTACCTACGGGATGGAAGCTGTCGCGCGCCAGTTCGCCACCGGCCGAAAATGCCTGGTCGTTCGCAACGGCTGGTTCAGCTACCGCTGGACGCAGATTTTCGAGATGGGCCACATCTCCGACCAACTGCACGTTATTCAGGGTCGTCAGCCCTCGGAGGGGTTCGAGGCGGTCTACACACCGCCCCCCATCGAAGAAGTCACGACCTGGATTCGGGAAAACAAGCCCGCGGTAGTTTTCGCGCCGCACGTTGAAACCTCTGCCGGCATGATTTTGCCTCCCGACTATCTGCGCGCGATGGGTGAGGCGGTCGAGTCGGTCGATGGTTTGTTTGTACTCGATTGCATTGCCTCGGGTGCGATGTGGGTCGACATGGTGGCCTCCAAAGTGGATGTCATTGTCAGCGCGCCTCAAAAGGGCTGGAGCAGCTCACCTTGTTGCGCTCTGATCGCGATGAGCGAGCGTGCGCGGCAAAAGATTGACGGAACCACCAGCTCCAGTTACTCATGCGATCTGAAAAAATGGCTACAAATCGTTGAAACATATGAAAAAGGCTCGCATATTTATCACACGACAATGCCAACGGATTCTCTGCGCGTGCTAAGAGACACAATGAGGGAGACGCAGGCTGCGGGTTTTGCGAACCTCAAAAAATCTCAGGAAGAACTCGGGGCCAAAGTGCGCAAGTTACTCGAATCAAAAGGCTTCAAAAGCGTCGCAGCGCCTGGCTACCAAGCGCCGTGCGTGGTCGTTAGCTACACTACCGATCCTGAGATTCAAAACGGAAAGAAATTCATGGAAGTCGGTTTGCAGACGGCTGCTGGCGTGCCACTTCAAGTCGGGGAGCGCAGCGATTTCCGTACGTTCCGCATCGGTCTGTTTGGTCTTGAAAAACTGACGCATGTTGATCGCACGGTTCAGCTTCTTTCTGAGGCACTCGACAAGATCACGGAGCCAGCGATGGCAAAATGAGCCTAGCCATCAAAAACACAAGCCGCAGCTGACTTTCGTCTAGCGGCGGCAGTAGTTGGTCAGCCAGCAGCTTCAGGGTGGTTGGCCGTGCCCGGCGCCCACCACACCATGGCTTGTCGGCCTGATTTCCCCAACGGAGTATGCAGCGTTGGCGGGACTATTCCTTGGGTTTGAGCTTGCAGCGCCCCTTCTCCGAGAACAACCTCGGCTTGTAGTAACCGAAGGATTTCGGGTCTGCTAGATTAATGTCTTCCTGAGTCAGATAGCGGCCCTTGCTCGTCACGTACTCATTGGCCATGAGGAAGTTGCCATTGTCGAGCTCGATCTTGTAGAAATACTGCTCAAGAAAACGGCTGTCATTGCGCGGCTGGTCTTCGTGCGCGATGATCTTGTTCTCTTCCCATTTGTCGACCACCACTGGCACCAGTTTGTCTTTGTCAGTATCACGCCGCGATATTTTTTGTGCTCGCTCATCGATCATGAAGTTAAAAATGCACAAATTCGGGTACTCGCGGCACACAAAGTCATTGCCACGTAACTTGGCAATGGTGCACTGATAGACGGCGGCATGGGCGCGACTGACGCTGAGCATACTCAGTAGCAGGGCGAATGCCAGGCGAAGGTAAGGGGGCGAATTGGCGGTCATGTCCTCGTTGAGCCGGTACTGGCCTTGGTAAAGGGTTTACCGATTATAGAGTACCTGCTTTGCCGCAGATCGGGCAGGTCTGCTCGGGTCAGTGGACCGGGAGCGCAACTTCGAAATGTGTGCCTTCACCTGCGCTGCTTTGAAAGCGCATGTCGCCTCGGTGCGCATTGATCACGGTGCGCGACAGCCAGAGGCCCACCCCCATGCCTTGCGCCTTGTTGGTCTTGAACAGCTCGAATACCGAGGGTTGAAGGTCGTCCGGAATGCCAACGCCATTATCTGTGACGTGCAGAAGAAGCCGTTCATGCGCATTTTCGGTTCGCACGTCAATGCTCTTGCCGTCCATGGTTTTCGCAGCCAGCGCGTCCAGCGAATTATTCAGCAAATTCAGTATGACCTGCTGGAGCTGGGTCGGATCGCCGTGAATCTTCAGTCCACTATTGAGTGAACTATGCAGCATCACCCCCTCATGGAGGGCCCGCGGCTCGACTAGGGCGAGCGTGTCTCGCACGAGCTCGTCAAAGGCGATGAGTCCGTGCTTGTCATCGGAGTTCTCGAACATATGGCGCAGCTTGGTGATGATGTTGGCCGCGCGGCGATTATCCATGATCACCGAGTCAAGAAATTTTCGCGCCCCTTGCACATCTACCTCGGTGTCGTTCAGTTTGCGTTCCACCAGTTGCGCGTTGAGCCTGATCGCGCACAGGGGCTGGTTCAATTCGTGAGCCAAACTCGCGACCAGCGCGCCCATGCCGGCCGTTTTGTTGGAAAGTGTGAGCTGGCGGATAATTTCCTCGCGCTCGGTCAGCAGCAATTGCAGTTCCTCGCGGTGCCGCGTCAGGAGGCTGGCCTGCGCTTCGGCAGCGGCAAGGCTGCGCTCAGTCTCCAGGTTTCGTTGTTCGCGAAGGTCGAGAAAAATACGCAGGAAACCAATGTTCACCAGCGTAATTGCAACGAACTGGCCTGCGATCATCACATACTGATCAATACCCGGCGCATAGATACCATCCGCCCCCAATCCTGCTGCCACAAGCGCTGCCTTGAAGCCGAGCGTGCTGCAGAAAGTTAGTCCACCGATCATTAGCAAGCGGGGGCCCAGTGTCTGAAGTCGAGGCAGCATTCGCGATCCAGCCAGAAAATAATCAAAGCAGACGATCGCATAGAAACCGAAGAACATGACCGACAGCGGGTCATACGGCGTTCCGGCCTCATAGGCAGAGACAATCCAGACGTAGTAGGCGAGGGCAACGGTGGCATGCATCACGATGGCCGGGCGCACAGGCTCGGGCAGAAACATGCGCAGGGCGATGCATCGCCCCATGTTACCGGCCAACATAAATAGCTGTCCAACGTAAACGAAAAAAAACTCCCCGAACAGCTCTCGCATCGATAAAAAGACGATGGCCACACCGCTCAGCAAGCCGGAGGAACACCACAGCCATACTTGGATATTCCGCTGCTCGGAGAGCGCAAACCAGATCACACCGTGCACGACCAGGTAGGCCATGCAGATCATGAAAATGGTGGTCTGAATGTGGATAGGCATGAGCTGACTCTAGCAAGTCGAGACGCTGGTATCAGTGATGGTTGGGCTCTTGGGCCGCTTCGGCACCGGGCGCCGCTCTCGTATCCGTTGCGGGAGCATCGACCGCAATCAGCTGCCCATGCACGCTGGCGCCGGGCTCTACCGTAATTGACTGATGGCTGATATTGCCGCGCACTTCGGCGCCATTGGTTAGTTCGACATTGCCACTGGCGGCGATATTGCCAATGACCCTGCCCGCCACACTGACATTCTGAGCGCGGATATCGCCTTGTATCTCTGCCGTGGGGCCAATCAGCAGCCAGCGATCATCGCCGTCGGCCTGCTCGATGTTGCCATCGAGGCGGCCATCGATGCGGATGCTTTCATTGACGTGCAGTGTTCCTGTTAGTCGGGTGTCTGCGCCAAGCACGGAGCCGATTCGCTGCAGTGCCTTACGGCGCGACGGTGATTTCATTTTTTGAAACTTTTTACGGTGGATCAAGCAGCTTAACCCTAACAGCGGGATTGACGGCTTGCAACTGCCCCCCAGGGCAGCCGGACTCGTCTGGGTCAGAAACCTTCGAGCAGGGGTAAGGGCTGAGGTGCGCGGTACTCCGCCTCGAGACTCTCTTGGCCGGCCGGTGGGGGTGAAGAGTTCAATTCACCGGTAATGAAGCCGAAATCATCGGATGTCATGCGCTCTGTCTGCATGGGTGAGACCACAGGTGCTGTCTGAATGTGCTGTGGTTCAATGCTCTGGACGGGTACTGACGGGTCAGCGGCCTGGGCAACGGTGCAAAGGCATGCCAGTGTCAGCGGCAGTAAGGTCAGATTTTTTTTCATGCTTGCGAGCGCGTGCGGGAGAGCTAAGGGCACGATGATAACGGCGAGCGGCTGATTCTGGCAATCTGCGTGCTAGCATCGGGTCTCGATAAGTCATGACAAGAGTGAGTAGACGGCGCATGAACACGATCAAGATAGATTTTGTCTCTGACATCGCCTGCCCGTGGTGCGCGGTGGGACTCGCGTCACTGGAACAAGCGATTGGTCGCGTGCAGGATGAGATCAGCGTCGAGCTGCATTTTCAGCCCTTTGAACTGAATCCCCAGATGGGCGTGGAGGGGGAAGATGTCACCGAACACCTGATGCGCAAATACCAGATATCGCGTGAACAAGTGGCCCAAAATCAGACGCGCATTGCCGAGCGAGGCGCTGAGTTGGGTTTCCGCTTCAACCATCGCAAGCGCATCGTCAACACTTTCGATGCACATCGTCTGCTGCATTGGGCTGAGATCGAGGGCAAGGCCGGGGATCAGCACAGGCTCAAGCGTGCGCTGCTGGAGGCTTACTTCACGCTTGGGGAAGATCCATCAAACCACGCAGTGCTGCTCGAGGTGACGCACCGCACTGGGTTGGACTGCACCCGTGCCGGCGAGGTGCTGTCTGGCGACGAATTCAGTGAGGACGTCCGGCAGCGCGAGCAGCGGTATTTGTCGCTGGGCATCCACTCGGTGCCCTCCGTGATTATCAATGAGCGCTATCTGGTCCAGGGTGGTCAGTCGGTGGAGCGGTTCGAGCAGGCGCTGCGGCAGGTGGCACAACCCTCGTAGCAGGCAGGACGAAACCCGGAGCAGTACCTATTTACAGGCACCTTTACCGCCCCAGTTACCCGTGGTGATCTCGCCGTTCAGGCTGACGGGTTTATACCAGCCGCTCTCGCGCGCATTCGCAAATTTCCCCGTGCCACCCTTGCGAAGGTAGGTACCTACGCGCGCGGTGCGACCCTGGGAAAAGGTATAAGTCAGGACATCACCCGCGGTATCCTCTACTGCGCAAAGACCTTCCGCTTCTACGCTGCCATCGGCATACACCACCGCACCACCGGTGCACTGTCCGCTTAGCTGATTGTATTTTGAGCCTTCGGGCGCATACAGTTGAGTCGATGAGCGAAAATGAATGAAAGTTGTTTTGTTACCCATATCGATACGCTGTTCGCCCGTATCGACGCTGGTATATTCGCCGCACAGATCAGCGTCCTTGGCCATTGCGGCCGTCGCTAAGGCAAGGCAGAGTGTCAGGGTGACCAATAGCTTGGTTTTCATGGGAGCCTCGTTGTCAGGGGTTGTTCTGAGCTTGTTATGCGTACGGTTGGCGGGTGGACGACCAAAGCCGCTACAGTGTGCCATGTTCCTGAAAAACACGCGCAAACCCAGCGTGCTGTTCTGATCCGCGACCAATGAATCCCGTTCTCTCGGCTGATATCTTCTGCAAGGTGATCGACAATTTCGGTGATGCCGGCGTCTGCTGGCGCCTTGCACGCGCCTTGGCCAGGTCAGGGCTGGCCGTTCGTTTGTGGATCGATAATCTGCAAACTCTGCAACGCCTTCGCCCCTCGGTGGAGCCTTCTCAGGCTGTGCAGACACTGGATGGATTCATGGTCGTGCGGTGGGATGAGGTGGCGGTCGATGCCTACCAACCTGCGGATCTGGTGATCGAAGCTTTCGCCTGTCGCATCACCGATTCCATGCTTGATGCCTTGGCGGATGTCGTGCCGCGCCCGGCATGGATCAATCTCGAGTACTTGTCCGCCGAGTCATGGGTAAAGAGCAATCATGCGCTGCCTTCACCGCATCCTAGACTGCCTCTCACGCAGTACTTCTACTTTCCTGGATTCGAGCAGGGAACCGGGGGACTGATTCGCGAAGAAGGCTTGCGAGACGCCCGCGCATCGTTTGACAGTCGGGTGCAGTCGGATTTTCTGGCGAGCCTCGGTATCACGCGAAATGACAGTACGGAGGGGGTGTTACTGGTGTCTTTGTTCTGCTATGCGTCAGCGCCTATCGAGGCCTTGCTTCGCGCAATGCAGACTGGCCCACGTGTGCATTGCCTGGTACCGGAGGGTGTTGCGTCCATCGCGATGGCGCGCGCGCTTGGGGCGCCGGCACGGCGAGGTGCCAGCATGACGCGCGGCCGCCTGACATTGACCATCATTCCGTTTCTCGAACCGGACGATTACGATCGGCTGCTATGGAGCTGTGACCTGAACTTTGTCAGAGGTGAAGATAGTTTCGTGCGGGCGCATTGGGCAGAGAGACCATTCATCTGGCAGCTCTACCCGCAGCAAGCAAGCGCACATCAGCCTAAGCTGAGTGCATTCATGGATATTTTCCTGGAGGGGTTGGACGATAACAGCATGAGATGTATTCGCTCATTCAGTGCGTGGTGGAATGCGGATTCACCGGCGGCCGATGCTCCGGATTGGTCTGTCCTCTGCGAGAGCTTGTCACGCTGGCAGGCGCACACGCGTCAGTGGGCGCGCAAGGTAGCGACTGCCGGTGAGCTGTCGCAGTCGATCGTCGAGTTCGCTATGAAAATCAGGTAAAATTCGCAGGTTTTGCACAGTCGTGCGTTGACAAACATGGCAACAGCCTTGGCAACCATCGACTCCGGTCGGTCAGCCCAACAGCCAACCCTCCCTTCAGAACTATCCTCAGTCACTATGAAAACTGCACAAGAAATCCGCGTCGGCAATGTCGTGATGGTCTCCGGCCAGCCGATGGTGGTCATCAAGACCGAATTCTCCAAATCTGGCCGAAATGCGTCCGTGGTCAAGATGAAAATGAAAAATCTGCTTACTGAGGCCGCTCAGGAAGCGGTCTACAAGTCGGATGAGAAGTTCGATGTGGTGGTACTCGAGCGCAAAGAGGCTACGTACTCGTACTTCGCTGATCCGCTCTACGTATTCATGGACGCCGACTACAACCAGTATGAAGTCGAGTCCGATAACATGGGTGATGCGATCCACTACCTGGAAGATGGCATGGCCTGCGAAGTGGTGTTCTACAACGACAAGGCCATCTCAGTTGAATTGCCCACCACGGTGGTTCGCGAGATTACCTATACTGAGCCCGCCGTCAAGGGAGACACCTCCGGCAAGGTACTCAAGCCCGCAAAGATTGCCACCGGTTTTGAGGTATCAGTCCCGCTGTTCGTCGATCAGGGGGACAAGATCGAAATTGATACCCGTACCGGCGAGTACAAGCGGCGTGTTTGATGTGACCTTGTTATTACTAAAAAAAACCGCCGCCTGCGCTGCGGTTTTTTTATGCTTTCCTGTTATGTGATGTTCCGTTGGCGGCATTTGGGTGGGAGAGCCCAATGCGCAGGTAGTTATCAGCCAGCGTAACGATGCACAGATCGCTGTGTCGTAAAATTTTTCGAGCGATACTTACAAACAAATTGCAAGCGAGTTTCGCCCGCTGAGCCTGGCTTCACGCGGTGAAACTTCAGTTTCGTAACCGGCTGTTCAGACTCCTCATGCACGGGCGTGCCTTTGGGCTCGGTTGACAGAAAATAGGAGTTGGCCGTGAATGCGATCTTGCCGGCATCACAGTCGAAATAATTAACGTACGTTGACGACTGGTAGGGCGTTTTGTCCGGACCATATTGCGGTGCAGACCAAGAAGTCCGCAAGAAGGCGCGCAGATACTCCTCTTCCCGGACGATGCTGGTCATGTCCACATACCAGCTGGTGACCTTGTCCTTGTCTTCAGTCTCAGAAATCAATTTCCATTCAACCGCTTCCGCGAATGCCGGGATCAGCGCAATGCTCAGGGTGATCAGTGCTTTTTTCATTGGGCCTCCGGGTATCCAATCTTTCTACGAAGATCGTACCGGAAACTGCAGTTGTTTGCCGGGGCCTGGGTGAAGTGCGGGTTCAGCGACCATCGTAGCCCAGACGTCGAGACAAATCCCGTGCACAGGCCGTGATCCGGCGCGCGATCTCTCCATTCCAGCTAACGTCGAAACTGCCCGATGGACCGATGGCAGTGATCCCCAGTCTGATCGCTCCGGTGTGCTCGAAAACCGGGGCACAGATCGCGTTGATGCCGGGGATGGGCTCGCCCTGCACCCGCGCCATGCCGCGCTTGCGTACATCCGAGAGCAATTCTTCCAGAGAGGTCGCTTTCATGTTGGCTGCGCCGAATGCTGCGGCGATGCCATGGCGTCTCTCCTGATTGATCATGCGCTCGACTTGCCGGGGGGGGAGGAAAGCGGCAAAGACCCGCCCAGTGGCGGTCGACTGTATGGACATGACGGTACCGGTGCGCATGTTCACATGGATGGGGTAGCTGGACTCTGCAATGTAAATGATGGTCGGGCCCTGGTTGCCCAGCACCGACAGACCGATGGTGTGGTCGATCTCTGCAGCGAGCTGGGTAATGATGGGTATCGCGATCCGCACCGGATCAAGCAGGTGCAAGCTGATGAGCCCGAGCTGCAGAGCAAAGGGGCCAAGTTCGTAACGGCCCGTGAGCGGGTCTTGCTCGATCAGGCCAAAACTGGCGAAGCTCACGAGATAGGGGTGTGCCTTTGCCGAAGGCATACCTGCCTTGCGCGCAAGATCGCCAAGGCTCATGGGCCCACCTTCGTCGACCAGCGCTATCAGCAGACGGCCGCCAATCTCAATCGACTGAATGCCGCGACGACTCTTCTCCGAGGGTGGCTGGACCAGGTTGGGCATGTTGGCGAGTTGATAATAATACGTTAAATTTGGCTAAATTATTCGTCTATAACAAACGAATTGACTAAAAACGAAGAGCATCTTACCCTGTTCCAAAGCCAAATAACAGCGGCCCGCCATCGGGCAGGTCGCTTGAACCGGAGACAGCATGAGCACCAAGCCTTTTGCCTCGCAAGCCGACCTGTTGGAAAAAAAAACCAGTTTCATCAAGTTGTCTGACAATGCCTATGCGTACACCGCCGAGGGTGATCCGAACTCGGGTGTGATCATCGGCGACGATTCCGTGATGGTGATTGATACCACCGCGACGCCGGTGATGGCGCAGGCCCTCATTCGCCACATTCGCGACATCACTGATCTGCCGATCAAATATGTCACGCTGACGCACTATCATGCAGTACGCGTGCTGGGAGCGTCGGCGTACTTCAACGAAGGTGCGCAGCAGGTGATCGCCTCGCGCGGCACCTACGAGCTGATCATTGAACGCGGCGAGCAGGACATGAAATCTGAGATTGAGCGGTTTCCCCGTTTGTTCGCTGGTGTTGAGTCCGTGCCCGGTCTGACATGGCCCACGCTGGTCTTCGAGCGCGAGATGACGCTTTTTATGGGCAAGCTCGAAGTGAAGATCATGCATGTGGGCATGGGGCATACCAAAGGCGACACCATCGTCTGGATACCTTCCCAAAGCGTGCTGTTCTCGGGTGATCTGGTCGAGTACGATGCCGCCGCCTACACGGGCGATGCTCAGCTGGAGGAGTGGCCGCAGACCCTCGAAGTACTGCGTTCCATGAAGGCTGAAAAGCTGGTGCCAGGGCGTGGCCCTGCCTTGATGAACCCCAAGGAAGTCAACAAGGGTCTGGACTACACGAAAGATTTCGTGACCACCTTGCTCACCAGCGCCAGAGAAGCCGTGCAAGCGGGTTACGACCTCAAGGGCGCCATGGCGCATGTTCGCAAGCACATGGATGGCAAGTTCGGACATGTGTTCATCTATGAGCATTGTCTGCCATTCGATGTAACTCGGGCCGTTGAGGAGGCCAACGGTATCAAGCATCCCCGCATTTGGACCGCAGAGCGCGACAAAGAGATGTGGCACGCTCTGCAGAGCTGACAAGGCGAGATCACCCGATGCCCGAGCGCCTGAAAGTCATTGATGCACCAAACCTACACCTACACCAAGTTCCCTCACATCGTACCGGCTGAGCTCTACAGCGGTGAGGTTCGTCGTCATCCGCTGGTCGTCGTCGGTGCCGGCCCCGTTGGGTTGGCAGCAGCGATCGATGCACGGCAGCATGGCATTCCGGTGCTAGTTCTTGATGATGATGATACGGTCTCGGTAGGCTCGCGCGGCTTATGCTATGCCAAGCGAACACTGGAGATACTTGATCGCCTGGGGTGCGGCGATCCTGTTGTCAGCAAGGGTGTAGGCTGGGATGTTGGACGTACTTTTTTTCGTAATGAGGAAGTGTTCAACTTCAATCTGAGACCTCAGCCAGGTCACAAGCGTCCTGGTATGGTCAATCTGCAGCAGTACTATCTTGAAGACTACCTGGTCAAGCGAGCCGAGGAAGCGGGGGCGACTCTGCGGTGGAAAAACAAGGTAGTTGACGTGCAGTCCCATGACGATCATGTGCGCTTGCGGGTGGATACGCCCGAAGGTCTCTATTCGGTCGAAGCTGACTGGCTCATTGTGTGTGATGGTGCGCGAAGCCCGATCCGCACACGACTGGGGCTGGATATCGAGGGCAAGGTGTTCATGGATCGCTTTCTGATTGCAGACGTGATCATGAAAGCAGATTTTCCTGCAGAGCGTTGGTTCTGGTTTGATCCGCCTTTTCATCCTCACCAGTCGGTGCTACTTCATAGAGAAGCTGATGATGTCTATCGTATTGATTTTCAGCTTGGCTGGGATGCGGATCCGGAAGAGGAGAAAAAACCTGACAACGTGATTCCCCGTATACGCGCAATGCTGGGCGATGAGCGCGAATTCACGCTGGAGTGGGTAAGCGTGTACACCTTTCAATGTCGACGGATGAATAATTTCCGCCATGGACGATGCCTGTTCGCGGGTGATGCCGCACATCAGGTATCTCCGTTTGGTGCGCGCGGTGCAAACTCCGGCATACAAGACGCCGACAATCTTATCTGGAAGCTGAGCTTGGTGATTAACGGACATGCGCCGTTGCGATTACTCGATACGTACACTCAAGAGCGGGGATTTGCTGCTGATGAAAACATCATGAATTCCACCCGTTCCACAGACTTTATCACCCCCAAGGGAAACACGAGTACCCTGTTTCGCAATGCTGTGCTAGCGCTGGCGCGCGACTTGCCCTTTGCGCGCAAGCTGGTTAATTCGGGTCGTCTGTCAGTGCCCAGCTTCCTGACAACTTCTTTGCTAAACACTGCTGACAGCGAGCCTTTCGAGGGTAATTTGTTGCCTGGTGCGCCGATGGAGGATGCGCCGGTCGAGGTCGGAGGCAAGGCGGGCTGGCTGGTGGATCAGGTGGGAGGCCGATTTCAGCTGGTGTATTTTTGCGATGACCCTTCCGCGATGTCCATGCGCCTGCAAGATCAGCTTCAGGGACTCTCAAAATTGAGCGTGCCAGTGGACGTCTTGGTTGTGGCACGCAGGCCAGGGATTTGCCCGTTTGGCGTGGTGATCGATCACGATGGACTGGCGTTCCAGCGCTATGATGCGCGGTCCGGTACGGCCTATCTCGTCCGACCTGATCAGCATATTGCCGCTCGCTGGCGTGAGGCGGAAGTATCAAGCATTCTTGCTGCGCTCGATCGGGCGACGGCGAACTTTGCAGGAGAGTGAGATTATGTCACTAATGCGGGAGCCCAATTTTTACGATCGAGGCAAGCGCTATTTCTTCGACTACTCGCCGGGTGACGATTTTTACCAGAGTCTGATTGATCTTCATCTTGACCTCAGTGATGAGCAGAGCGCGAAGTTGAATGCAAAGCTGATACTCATACTGTCTAATCATATCGGTGATCTGACGGTTCTGCGCGAAGCAATGATGCTGGCGCGTGCCGATATCACGGAAACCTGAACTAGCTGCGGAGGATTTATGCTGATCGAGCGAATTCACCATGTGGCGTACCGCTGTAATGACGCGAAAGAAACCGTCGACTGGTACACCAGGCATTTGGGAATGAGCTTCATTCTTGCCATTGCAGAGAATGAGGTGCCATCGACCAAGGCTCCCGATCCGTATATGCATGTATTTCTTGATGCGGGTAATGGTAATGTGCTCGCATTTTTTGAATTGCCGACGCAGCCAAGCATGGATCGCGACCGCAATACACCCACCTGGGTCCAGCATCTCGCGATGAAGGTCGATTCGATCGACACGCTAGTGGCTACCAAAGCGAAGCTGGAAGCGGCAGGCATCGAGGTGATTGGACCCACTGACCATACGATTTTCAAAAGTATTTATTTTTTCGATCCAAATGGACACCGGTTGGAGCTTGCCTGTGACTGCGGCACACCCGAGATGTACCGGAAACTGGATGAGGTGAAATGGGACATGCTGAATGAATGGAGCAAGACCAAAAAGGCGCCGATGCATGCGCGTTGGATGCATGACCGCAGTCTGTCCGCATGAGAGGTCGCAGCGTGAGGATAAAGCAAGCGAATGATCCGTCATTGCGAAGCTGGGTAGCTTCTGCCAATTACGCCGACAATGATTTCCCGATACAGAATCTGCCTTTCGGCATTTTCAGCACGGCAGCCCAGCCCGCGCCACGAGCGGGTGTGGCCATCGGTGATCAGATAGTCGACTTGTCCATTCTGGAATCCGCCGGGCTGTTGACCCCCTCGACGCAGCGCGTATTCAATCGCCCCTCACTGAATGATTTCATCGCATTGGGGAAAGTCGCTTGGCACAGCATGCGCGAGCAGATCAGTCAGTTGTTGCGCGATGATGAATCCCGACTGCGAGACGATGCCGCTCTGCGTGCAGACGCTCTCGTACCCATGCGGCGAGCGGTAATGCATTTGCCAGTGAAAATCGGTGGGTACACGGACTTCTACTCATCCAAAGAGCATGCGACGAACGTCGGTTCGATGTTCCGGGATCCTTCGAATGCCTTGCTACCCAACTGGGTGCATCTTCCCGTCGGTTACAACGGTCGCGCGAGCTCGGTCGTGATCAGTGGCACAGATATCCGACGCCCCATGGGACAAGTCAAGCCTCCCGATATCGATTCGCCTGTCTATTCGCCATGCGCGAAGCTGGACTTCGAATTGGAGACCGCATTCATCGTGGGCGCCGACACAGCCTTGGGCGAGCCTGTGGCGGTCGATCGTGCAGAGTCAATGATCTTTGGCATGGTACTGCTCAATGATTGGAGTGCGCGTGACCTACAGCAGTGGGAGTATGTGCCATTGGGGCCATTCAACGCCAAGACTTTTGCGACGTCCATCTCACCTTGGGTGGTGACGCTTGACGCGTTGGCGCCTTTCAGAGTGTCGGGACCTGTACAACAGCCTCAACCCTTGCCATACCTTCGGCATTCCGGTGCGCACAGTATCGATATCACATTGTCGGTCGAGCTTCAGCCACCGGCTGATGCCGAAGCCACCACAATATGCCGTACCAACTACCGAGCGATGTACTGGAGCATGGCCCAGCAACTTGCCCACCACACCGTCTCCGGTTGTAATGTGTGCGTTGGCGATCTGATGGCTTCCGGCACGATCAGTGGGAGCACACCGGATTCATTTGGCAGCCTGCTTGAACTGGCATGGAACGGCCAGCGTCCGCTGAGGCTCTCTGATGGCAAGACGCAGCGCAGCTTTCTCGAGGATGGTGATCAAGTGATCATGCGAGGCTGGTGTCAGGGTGATGGGTATCGCATCGGGTTTGGTGAAGTACGGGGTCGAGTGCTGCCAGCACTCCGTCAGGGCATCTGAAATTTCATGCCGGCGCTTGTCAGAAGTTATCATTGCGGGTCTTGAGCCTTAAGTAGGCTACAACCTGCAAGCTGTAATCGGTAATCTGCAATTTGGAATCTGTGATCGGCGGATCATATTGATGTGAACAAGCAGACGGCACCGCACCGCCCGCGCTTTTGGAGGAGACATGCAGGAACCCAATTTTCTGGATACGGAGTCTGATCCTCGCTACGGCCCCTGGGGTCAAAAGCTTTACCAATTGACTCGACTGTTTGCGGTGACTGGCGGCCTCGGTTTTGTTGTGCTGGTTGTCATGTCGCTGATCTCCATCGTCGGGCGCAAGATCGCTGCAACGCCGGTTCCCGGAGATATCGAGGTCATGCAGATGGGGACAGCGGTCGCTTCGGCAGCGATGCTCGCTTTTTGTGAAATGGAGCGTCATCACCTTCGCGTCGATTTTTTTACGGCGAATGTGTCACCTCGTCTTCGTGAACGATTGGATGCACTGTCGCATCTGCTGCTAGCCATTGTGGGTGTGCTGGTCGCGTGGCGCACCGGTGCGTCGGCGCTTTCGCTGAAAGAGGCGGGTGAGACCTCGATGATTCTCGCCTGGCCTGTCTGGATTGTGGTCGCAGCGTTGGTGCCGAGTTTTTTGTTACTGGCAGTGGCGGGTGCGTATAACGCGATCAGCCACTGGCAGCTGGCATCCTCGGAAGGAGAACCGGCATGAGCGGCATGACCATCGGCTTGATCATGTTTGCCGTGCTGCTGCTGCTTTTGGCTTTGCGCGTGCATATTGGCGTTGGCATGTTCCTTATCGGCGCTGCCGGTTTTCTGGTGATGAACGATTACGCGTGGCCACCACTGCTCAATGCGGTAAAAAACCTCGCTTACTCACGTTTTTCCAACTATGACCTTGCAGTGATACCGCTCTTCATGCTGATGGGCCAGTTCGCGACCAACGGTGGCTTGTCACGCGCGCTTTTCACCTGTGTGAACAATTTTGTGGGTCATTTCCGGGGCGGGGTGGCGATGGCTGCGGTCGGTGCCTGTGCAGCATTTGGCGCCATCTGCGGTTCCTCGCTGGCCACCGCCGCCACCATGGGGCAAGTGGCATTGCCCGAGCTGCGCCGATACAACTACGCCGGTTCGCTCGCCACCGGTGCGCTGGCAGCCGGAGGCACGCTGGGCATCATGATCCCTCCCTCGGTGCCGCTGGTGATTTATGCCGTACTAACGCAGGAATCGATCGGTAAATTATTCATGGCAGCGATTGTGCCCGGCGTGATCGCGATGCTGGGCTACATGGTCGTGATCCGGATTGTGGTTGCACTCAAACCAGACGCAGGACCGGCAGGTGCGCAGGTTCCGCTGGCCATAGCCCTGCGCTCGCTGCTGGGTGTGACGCCTATTCTGCTTGTCTTTGTGGTTGTCATCGTGGGGATTTATGGTGGTTGGGCAAACCCTACCGAGGCTGCTTCAATCGGTGTCTTCGCCTGTGGCCTGCTCGCCATCATCGGTGGAATGCGTGCAGAAGGCGTCCTCAGAAGCCTGACAGGCACGGCGCAGGCAACCGCAATGATTTTCCTAGTGCTGCTCGGGGCGGACATGCTCAATGCTGGCCTCGCGATCACGCAGATGCCGACCGAACTGGCGAGTTGGGTACAGGGGAGTGGCTTGCCACCGTTGTCGGTAATTTTTGCAATCCTGCTGATCTATATTTTTCTCGGCTGCGTGATGGATTCTCTGGCGATGATCCTGCTGACGATTCCGATCTTTTATCCTATCGTCATGGGCCTCGATTTTTGGGGCATGACGACGACGGACAAATCTGTCTGGTTCGGCATACTCGCGCTCATGGTGGTCGAAATTGGTCTGGTGCACCCACCGGTCGGCATGAACATCTACATCATCAACCGGCTGGCCAAAGACGTACCTATCATGGAGACTTTCAAGGGTGTGCTGCCATTCCTGGCCTCGGACCTGATTCGCATCATCGCGCTGGTTTTTTTCCCGGTGTTGTCCTTGTATTTGGTGCACACCTTCGGCGGCTGAGGAGAGTAAAGCATGAAAAATCCAATCAAGCACGTGGTGCTGATGCTGATGCTCAGCGGCTCGGGCCTCATGCTAAGCAGTCTCGCCATAGCTCAAAATGTGATGCTGAAGGTCCATCACTTTCTGCCTCCGGGATCGACCGCGCACAAAAATTTTATTGTTCCCTGGTGCGACAAAATCGCCAAAGATTCTGCAGGCAAGCTCAAATGCCAGATTTACCCTTCCATGCAGCTCGGAGGTTCCCCTGCCCAGCTCTATGATCAGGTCAAGGATGGGGTGGTCGATATTGTCTGGACTGTACCCAGCTTTCAGGCAGGTCGCTTTCCCGTGATCGAGGCTTTCGAGCTGCCATTCATGGTGCACGATTCCGAGCGAGCCAGCCGCGGTTTGTGGCAGTACGCGATGAAGAATGCTGCTGCAGAGTTCAAAGGGGTGAGACCCCTACTCCTGCACGTGCATGATGGATCATTGGTGCACACGGCAAAAAAGCAGGTCAAAACGCTGGAAGATTTCAAGGGTTTGAAACTGCGAGTACCGACGCGACAGGGCTCGAAGACCTTGGCTGCGCTGGGTGCAATGCCTGTTTCCATGCCGCTTTCCCAGACCGCTGACGCAATAGCCAAGGGCGTGATTGATGGCGTGCTCTTACCTTGGGAAGTGATTCCTTCCGTGAAATTTGACGAGGTAACCAAGTTCCACACCGAAGCAGAGCCGGGAGAAGCTCAGATGTCAAATAGCGTGTTTCTCTTCGGGATGAATCAGGATAAATACGATGCCTTGCCCGCTGATCTGAAAAAAATAATTGATGCCAATAGCGGCGCTGAACCTTCAGCCTGGGTTGGCAAAATATTTGTGGACGATATTCTTCCGGGTAGAAAATCGGCAGAAGCCAGAAAAAATACCTTGTACACATTACCGTCCGCAGAACTTCGTCGGTGGGAAAAGGCGACTGCGAGTGTCACTGAGGAGTGGGTCAGGGATATGTCAGCAAAAGGATTTGATGGAAAACGATTACTCGAGGAAGCGCGAGCGGCTTGCAAATAATCTGAGCAAATCACACCGTAAACATTCAGAAAAATATAAAACAGTCTGCCGGATCGAGCGGATCAACTAACACGACAGCATCCAGCCCGCCACAGGGCGCCGTTGAGCCAGGCGTCTTTCATGAGCGAGGTCAGAGGTTTTCTGCGCGTCGAGCGCTGTAAATACTGTCAATATTGCCTTTTAATTAAAAAATCACAAGTGTTTGAATTTTAAAGAAAAAATTATCTCTTCGCGCAAAAAATTATTTAATAGATAATTTTGTCGCAAAAAAATGCATGTTTGATGGCCTATTTTTAATCAAAGGCTTGAAAATGTTGCAGCGATGACATATAAATTAGCATTCGAGTAATTGCTCGTGGGCAATCATGCCAAATTCAAGGACATTGCCGCTAATTTAATTCCAAGGGGAGAGACACCATGGACAAACATCCTCTGGTATCGCAGGATGGCTACGATCCAAACCGTTTGCTTGATGCGTTGATCCAGAAGCTGAACCTCAAGAACGACGCGGCGTTATCTCGGGCGCTTGAAGTGCGCCCACCAGTAATCAGTAAAATCCGTCATCGCACTTTGCCCGTAGGGGCATCGCTGCTGATTCGCATGCATGAGGTCACTGACTTGAGCATTCGCGAGCTGCGGGAGCTCATGGGGGATCGTCGCAAACGCATGCGTATCAGCGAAGTCGACGGCAAACCAAAGAAAAGCGAAGAAGATCTATAAAACTTCTGCGGGCTTCAGCTCCGCAGGTTTGCGCCGACGACGGTTGCCGAGAGCATAAGCACCACGGCAACCGTCAGTCTCCCTCGGAGCGCAACTAGCCATTCTGGCATGCCGTAGCGGGCGAACATGCGTTTGTCCACCCAAAATGCGGCGACGAATCCAGCGATCAGGACTGCAAAACCGAAACCAGCAAACAGGGTCGAACTCCACGCGATGAGTGAAGGCGTCACGCCCCAGACCAAGGCCTTTTTGGTATCTAGCAGTGGTAGAGAATCGCACAGCATCACAGCCCCCCAGTGAATGCCGCCCAGAAAGGAGAGGATGACAATTCCGTACGCTAGTTGCCCGCGCACAAAATCATTCAGCCAACTGATGTCGGCAAACCAGACACCCAGCATCAGCGTAAAGAAAGGAATCAATCCCGCGAAGCCCAGCGCATGGGACAGACGTTTGTTTTGGAAGTGAGGATTCATGGTGCAATCGTTTGTGCGCGCCATTTTACGAAAGAAAGCGGTGACTCGGGGCGTTACAGATGCGCCATCCATTGTTCCTCTCGAGAGTGCGGATAGCGGTGTCGATCGACAGTCGGATTTTAAAATGTTGCGGCGCGGAATGACTTTGTGGACCCCAAGGGGCAGAATCTGGTTTGTTGTACCCAATAATCTATCGCCGGAAGAGCGAGAGGAGACCCGAACCCGCCATGTATACGCATGGCGGGTTTGTTATTTGGCGTTTCAATGCACTGATTTTTCATTATTTTATGAAAAATTAATATCTCTGGACGAGCCATTCGTTAATCGCATATCAGGCATCATCAATCGAAAGCAGACGTTTGATAGCTAAAACGTTATAGTCCACCACGTCTCCTCCAGCCTTCCAAATAGGATGGATTAACCCGACAGGCCTTGCAGCCGTCGGGTTTTTTTTCGCCCTCGTCGGCGGCTGGTTATGATTTGCGTCGGGTGAGGGCTGCCCATAAACCGTAATAATGGCGTGAATCCTTGAAGGCTTTGGGCAGCGATTTCGCGAAGTTAATAGCGAGGCAACAACATCTCAGCCCGCACCGGTGGAGGACAAGGTATCAGCGAGACTGCCAGCGACCTAAGGAGCTAAGCCCTGAGGCCCAAGTCTGTTCAAGGACGCGCGGAGCAGCCCGATCGCCGGTCTTTTCATTGCCCCACTGAGGCGCTTGGTGTAGGTTGCTTATCATGCTAAATCGGCCGTCATCAGGTGTGGCGGTTATCTGATCGGAGGAGAGCATGTACCGGAAGATCTTGGTGGCGTACAACGGCACAGCGGAGAGCAGGGTGGCCTTGGAGGAATGCCTTCGGCTTTCTCCTTCGGCGGAGGCGGAGGTACATTTGCTGGTCGTGGTCAGCCCGCCGCCTTACTTGCTGGTTGGCGAGTTTGCTGCTGCAGCGGTTTTGAGCGTGGAAGAGGGTTTGTCGGCAGAAAAAGAAAAAATGCAGAAAGAGCTGGAGGCGGGCGCTCAGCGGCTCATTGAAGGCGGACTGCAAGTCACCTCGCATCTCGAGATTGGCGAGCCGGTCAGTGTGATAGAGGAGGTCGCACATGATTTGCAGGTCGAACTGGTCATCGTTGGTCATTCAAGGCAAAAGCCCCTTGCCTTGCGCTGGTGGCGTGGCAGTACAGACACCTTATTGGTCGAAAAACTTCGGTGTAGTCTGCTGGTGGCCTCTGGCCCGCAGGCGAATGGATGACGTTTTCTGACATTGCTCGCGGGTGCTGACGCCTGTCTGGGAAAGCGCTGAATAATTAATTAAGCACCGCAAGAGTTCTATTTTGGGAAATCGCTGTACGCCTTTGCTGTGGTAGGCTCCCGCGTCGCACCGCGATGCTGGCTCGCCATCAATGGAGTTTTTCAGCGCTCCCTAGGGTGCTCGCGCGATGGGTGTGTGCGGGGGCGCGGATCGTCGACGCATCAGCAGACGCAGTGTGCTCACGAGGTAGCTGATCAGGCCATCAGGTGCTGCGGCTTGGTGGTCTTCCACCGTACTTTGCAGTTGGTACAAGGCAGCGATAGCCGCGTGGCGCGTTATCCCTCGGATATCCATCAGCATGTGCCATCTTTTCCTGTAGACGCTCATATGATGGCGTGGTTGGCGAACCGCCAGAGTTGCCCGCTTGGCGGGCAGATTTCCGCCCATCAGATGAAAACGTCGTGCACCGGCTTTGATCGCCTCAAGGATCATCAAATGGCGGCAAACATTACCCAGCCCAAGATAATCAAAAGTGGGGTCATGGGCATTCACCAGCGAATACAGGTCATCGCCGACACGACAAGCTAACGTACCAGCACACAGCTTCCCGCCACCGACAATCACCCCTGCCTCGCCACGCAAACGTAACAGACAAATCAGATCGCTCTGCGCTTTTTCATCGAGGGCTGAAATGCGCCCCTGTTGTGCCATGCGCGCATGGTTGAAATTGATAATCTGAGAAACCAGAGCGTCGTCAACCCTTGTGCCGGAAATGATCTGATGAGAAAAATCGGGTAGCTCGCGGAGGGCTCGCGAGAGCTGCTTTCTGATCGATTTACGGGTCGCCTTGCCGAGCTGTTTCAGATAGACTTCCGGCGATTCCGGTAGATCAATCACGATATCTTCGGTGCACGGCCAGCTCAGCCGATGTCTTGCCGCATGCAGTGTGCCGTGCGCCGAAACGTGCGCGGTGGGTGCGACGGGTGCGACGGGTGCGATCGCATGAAAATCAATCTGCGTAATGTTTGGCATCTGGGCAAACACATAGCTGCAGAAGGCCTCGATGCATGGCAAGTCAAGCTGCATGCCCTCATTGAGGACATATACTGAACGATCCTTCAAACGAAACATCAGGAGAATATCGGATGAGTCTGGGGCTGGGGCAGATATCCGGCGAACATAGGTGAAAATGCCCTGGTAATCATTATTTGAGATTGCCTGTACCGCAGGCTGTATGCTGTACAAGCTGCCATAGAGCTTACAGAGCAAGTCGAGAGCGAATTCGGGCACTTGATTTCGATAAAGTAGCTCTTCGTATCTGACGCCGTGCGCAAAACCTTCCTCGGGGCCGTTTGAGGACATCGTTTCCTGGGGTGTGGGATCAAGCGTCATTGCCCGCTTGGACGATCTGGTGTCGCAAAGTTCTTCAGCAGAGGGCTCTTGTGTGTGGCAGTCAAGGTCTGGCGTATCGCGCTTTGGCCAAGGGAACTCGGATCTCTTGCCTGATCAAAAAGTCAGCCACAATCATTTTTGGAAAATCCCTGGTCACGCTGCTGTTTTGGCAAAACTTTCCCGTAATTAGACTTGCCTGTTCAAAATCGATAGACTGCTGGGTTTTTTACAGATAAATCATGACCGCCACAAACGTTCCCGCGTTGAATGAAGAGACCCCGTCCGTGGATGTGCCATCCCCGGGTTGGGTGTCGCGCGAGCACATCGCGCGCGAGGTCGCTCGTCGTCGCACCTTCGGTATTATTTCGCACCCGGATGCCGGCAAAACAACACTCACGGAAAAGCTGCTGCTGTTCTCGGGTGCGATTCAGCTGGCTGGCACGGTCAAGGCTCGCAAGAGCGGTCGGCATGCAACGTCGGACTGGATGGAAATCGAAAAGCAGCGCGGCATTTCGGTCGCCAGCTCGGTGATGCAGTTCGAGTACCGCAATCATGTGGTGAACCTGCTGGACACGCCGGGTCACCAGGATTTTTCCGAGGATACCTACCGTGTTCTCACCGCTGTTGATTCTGCATTGATGGTGATCGATGCTGCCAAGGGGGTCGAGGCACAGACTATCAAGCTTCTGAATGTTTGCCGGATGCGCAATACACCCATCATCACGTTCATGAACAAGATGGACCGTGAAACGCGGGATCCTCTCGAGCTGCTTGATGAAGTCGAATCGGTACTCGGCATCCAATGCGCGCCAGTGACCTGGCCTATCGGTATGGGCAAGACCTTCCGCGGCGTTTATCACCTGCTACGCAACGAAATCATGCTATTCACTCCGGGTGGCGAGCGAGCTGATCAGGAGTTTGAAGTCATTGAAGGTATTGACAATCCGCGCTTGGCAGACATGTTCCCGATGGAGATAGAGCAACTGAAGATGGAGGTGGCGCTGGTGCATGGCGCATCGCATCCGTTTGATCTCGAGGCCTTCCTGGCAGGCAAACAAACACCCGTATTCTTTGGCTCGGCGATCAATAATTTCGGCGTGCGTGAGATTCTCAATGCGTTGCTTGACTGGGCGCAGCCGCCTAGCGAGCGCGATGGTAGTGTTCGCAAGGTGCAACCCGACGAACAGTCATTCTCTGGCTTCGTCTTCAAGATACAGGCCAACATGGATCCGGCACACCGAGATCGTATCGCCTTCCTGCGCGTATGTTCTGGCCGCTTTGAGCGAGGCATGAAGATCAGGCACCTGCGACTGAACCGTGACATCAAGGTCTCTTCGGTGGTTACCTTCATGGCGTCGAACCGCGAGCAGGTGGACGAAGCCTATGCAGGTGACATCATCGGTTTGCCCAACCACGGCAACATGCAGATCGGCGACAGTTTTTCTGAGGGTGAGCCGCTGCAGTTCACGGGTATTCCCTATTTCGCGCCCGATTTTTTTCGTACAGTGCGCATCCGTAATCCGCTCAAAATCAAGCAGCTGTACAAGGGCTTGCAACAGCTGGGTGAGGAAGGGGCGGTTCAGGTATTCAAGCCGGTGCATGGCGGTGATCTGATACTGGGTGCCGTCGGTGTGTTGCAGTTCGAGGTAGTGGCCAGCCGACTGATGAATGAGTACGGTGTAGATGCCGTATTCGAGGGCGCCAGTATCAATAGCGCGCGCTGGATTTCTTGCGATGACAAACGCATGCTTGCCGATTTTGAAAAATCATCGGCAGGTGCGAATCTGGCGCATGATGCCGCCGGCAATCTTGCCTACCTCGCCAGCTCGGGAGTGAATCTCAAACTCACGCAGGAACGCTGGCCGGGCGTGACCTTCCACACCACGCGAGAGCATGCAGTCAAAGTCGACCAAGCGTAGGCTGGCATAAGCACGCGACAATGAAAGACCGACAGACTCTCACCTCACCGGTCTTTGTTGTTTGCGGGTTGTCAAGCGACCCAACCTGATGACTTTTTATACTGATGCTGTTTGCGCAGCAGACGCTCATCAAGCGGGATGTGTGATTCTTGACTCACTTTGCTCATGAGTGAATGGTCAAGCACTGATCGATCATGAGTTTCGTCTTGAGCGCATGAAGAACGGACTATCAGGGAGGGCAGATGTTGACAGCTACTTATTCCATCGTTGCTCTTGAGTTGGAGCATAAAAAAGCGCGTTGGACATTTTCTTCATTGCAGCAATACGTCTTGAACAGCATTCGTCGTCTCAAGACTGCCGGTGGCATCGATATCGAGCAATTGTGTCAGCGTTTGTCTCAATTCGAAAGATACTGCCAGCAACGGCGTATCGCCACCTGTCTTATCCCGATGCTGCGGAAAATCACTCGTGAGGCAGATGCGCTGCTTGATGAATTAGAACAATTGAGTGCCGCCAGCATCGCCTTGCTCAATTCATTGCGGTTGCGATTTGATCGGGCCGTGGCACATAGCGCGTTGTATGTTGAGGAGCTATGCCAATCACTGGAGGCCTGTTGCGTCAATTTTGGTCAGAGGCTGAGCCGTGAGGAAGAACTTGTTCGTATCGCAGAGCGGGTGGTACCCAGCGAGGTCTGGTTTGGTTTCGCAGCCAGCGCGCTTTCTCAGCAACCACGGAAAATGTCGATAAGACAATTGGCGGATGATGAGGTATAGCACTCCGCTGGCTTTTTTTCGGTGAGTTGTTAAAGCTATGAAAATCCGTAGGCAGGACGGCTTGCATTGGCCTGCAATGTTTGGCATGGTTCTGAAAAACAGCTGTTTCCCAGAACTATGTCAACATTTCTATGCCAACTTTTTTTCGATTTACGACGCTGTCCGTCCGCGACCTGACTCTCACCTTTGGGCCGCCACTGTTGTTGATTGTTCTGGCTGGTGCGCTCGCTTACAAGATCATTGATCCTGCGCCGCCCAAAGTGGTGACCTTATCCACTGGACAGGAGAACAGTGCTTATGAAAGGCTAGCAAAACGTTATGCAGCGATTCTGGCGCGTGAGGGAATACAAGTCAGGCTGAAATCCTCCGAGGGCTCATTCGAGAACTTGCAAAGACTCAAAGATCCCGATTCAGACACTGATCTGGCATTCGTGCAAAGCGGATCAACCGTGCTGGCCGAAGCGGAGCGCGATGACCTGGTCTCTCTGGGTAGTCTTTTCGTGGAGCCCGTGTGGCTCTTTTATCGCGAGGACGTGAAGCTCGACCATCTGCGGGACGTCCGTGGACTGAAGATCAATGTCGGTCCTTCAGGCACGGGTGTGCCCCAGCTCTTTGACAAGCTCTTGTCTGCGAACGGTGTCTCTCCCCAGCGCGTTAAGCTGACCCGTATGGAGAACACCCCAGCCACGGTCGCGCTCTTGGCGGGCAAGATTGATGGCATGGTGTTCAGTTCATCAGCCGAGGGATTGATCATTCAGATGCTGCTGCAGACTCCCGGTATTCGGCTGTTCAATTTTTCGCAGGCAGATGCGTATGCCCGGCGCTTCCCGTTTCTGTCAGCGGTGCGCCTGCCGCGGGGCATCGTTGATCTGGGTCGTGAGATTCCCTCCCGTGATTTTCAGTTGATTGCCCCGACAGCGACGCTGGTGGGGCGCGA
The DNA here is from genome assembly GCA_900299005.1 of Oxalobacteraceae bacterium. Classification (GTDB taxonomy): domain Bacteria; phylum Pseudomonadota; class Gammaproteobacteria; order Burkholderiales; family Burkholderiaceae_D; genus Pernthalerella. The sequence continues at coordinate 27,273 of OMID01000069.1, read as the reverse complement.
AAATTTGCACCCTGCGCTGATTGATTTGTTTGTCGAGGCGGCGGCGGAAGTTCATGGCGGCCCTGGATGGTTTCAGCGGCGTGGCGATTTTCCCAACGCTAATTTCACCGAGATACCTGTCGCCCCGTCCGCAGAGAAATTCTACAAAAACGGTCCACCATTGCTTCATCGCCATTTGCCATTCTGGCTGGCGAATTTTTTCGACCGCATGTGGCTGGTCATCGTTGCGCTGGGTGCATTGCTGGTGCCGCTATCCCGGGTGGTTCCGCCTCTCTATGTGTGGAAGGTAAGGTCACGTATTTATCGTTGGTATGGGCAGCTGCGCAGCGTCGAGCATGCCGTCGAGGAGGCCAGTGCGGAAGACAGAGAGGCGGTCTGCAGTGCGCAGCTGGAGCGACTGGCAGAGGTAGAGCAGCGGGTGAATCAGCTCACCATACCCCTGTCATTTGCAGAAGAGCTCTACGAGTTGCGCAGTCATATTAACTTCGTGCGCAAGCGTATCCAGTGGCTGCAGCAAAGGTCGAGAGACAGCGATCAGGGGCCGGGGAAAGATCAGGCGCCAATCCAGGGCAGTCCGGCATGACACCAGCCGCCAACGCTCTTGCGATGACCTTCATCGTCGCGGTCTCCCTCGAACCCTTCGAGGATGTCATAGCATTTCATGAAGCCGTTCTCGGTGGCCAGTTTGGCCGCGTAACGTGAACGCACGCCTGAGCGGCAAAGAAATAGCAGGAGATCTTCTTGCGCAACGCAATGGCCTAGTTGTTCAATGAAGGCGGGATTGATCGCACCGCCCGGATACAACGACCATGGGACAGCCAGATGCTGGGCCTCGGCGATGTCGACACGGCCAACCCAGTCGCGTTCTGCCTGCGTCCGCACATCGATCAGCTTCACATGAGCATCTGCGTTGATCAAGGTCCAGGCATCTTGCGGCGTGACTGCGCCCGCGTAGGGCAGGCCGTGTTCGTCGCGTCGCTGATGAGCGCGGCGGAGTACGTCGTTTGGGAGTGTCATGGTTGCGTGAGGTAAGGGAGGCTAGGCTGTGGCCGGGGCACTATCGGCCGGCATGTTGCCGATTATAGATCGCATTCATTGCAGCTTACGAACGCAAAGGAAGTTGTTCCTGGCTGCACCGTAATCAGGCGCAGAAATCCTAGTTGCATTACTTTGGTGCAATTGGTTCTATGATGCTGTTTTTTGGTGCGAAAAGCGAGTAAAGGCTTTGGTGCGGGTGTTTAGTACCTGGGTAAAGTCGATTCTAAAATCCCGAAAAAAGCCCTGTTCTCCCTGGAAATTACCTGCCGACCCAACCCGCTTTCATGCGTCCGTTAGGCACTATTGATGGCATGGTACCTGCTATCATCGCGCCCTGAGTTACGGCCGCCATTTTTGCTCCTCCGCAGGCAGCGCCCCAGCTGTTCGTTTGCCGGCCCGCACTTTGACCCCCAATTCTTTACTTTGCAACATTTTTAGGAGATTCGCATGGCAAGGACGGCCGCAGATGTATTGAAAATGGTGAAGGAAAACGAAGTCAAGTTCGTTGACTTTCGTTTCACAGACACGCGAGGCAAAGAGCAGCATGTCAGTGTTCCCGTGTCCCATTTCGATATGGACAAGTTCGAGTCAGGTCATGCATTTGATGGTTCCTCGATCGCAGGCTGGAAGGGGATTGAGGCCTCTGACATGTTGCTTATGCCGGACCCCAATACGGCCAATCTCGACCCGTTCATGGAAGAGACGACGCTGTTCATGCAGTGTGATGTGATCGAGCCGGGCGATGGCAAAGGCTATGATCGCGATCCGCGTTCCATCGCCAAGCGCGCCGAAGCCTATCTGAAATCGTCGGGCATTGGCGACACTGCCTATTTTGGCCCCGAGCCTGAATTTTTCATTTTCGACAGCGTGCGATGGAATGTGGATATGTCCGGCTGTTTTGTGCGCATTGATTCCGAGGAGGCCTCCTGGAGCACCGGCGAGAAAATCGAAGGTGGCAACCCAGGCCACCGTCCTGCCGTCAAGGGGGGGTATTTTCCGGTTCCCCCGGTAGACAGCTTTCAGGATATGCGCTCTGAGATGTGCCTGATCCTCGAAGCCCTTGGCATCCCGGTGGAAGTGCATCATCACGAAGTGGCGGGCGCTGGCCAAAATGAAATCGGCACCAAATTTTCCACGCTGGTTCAGCGCGCCGATTGGACCCAGATTCTGAAGTACGTTGTACAAAACGTGGCTCACACCTACGGCAAAACCGCGACATTCATGCCCAAGCCCATCGTTGGCGACAACGGTTCCGGCATGCACGTTCACCAGTCAGTCTGGAAAGACGGCAAGAACCTCTTTGCCGGCGACGGCTACGCCGGGCTGTCCGAGTTTGCTTTGTACTACATCGGCGGCATCATCAAGCACGCACGCGCACTGAATGCGATTACCAACCCTGGCACGAACTCGTACAAGCGTTTGGTGCCCGGCTTTGAAGCACCGGTCAAGCTCGCCTACTCAGCCCGTAACCGCTCGGCATCGATCCGTATTCCACACGTCGCCAACCCCAAGGCACGCCGTATCGAGACCCGCTTCCCTGACCCGTCGGCCAACCCCTACCTGTGTTTTGCAGCGCTGCTGATGGCCGGTCTGGATGGTGTCCAGAACAAGATCCATCCGGGCGAGGCAGCATCAAAAGACCTGTACCACTTGCCGCCGGAAGAAGACGCAAAGATACCGACCGTCTGCTCGTCGCTCGATCAAGCGCTCGAGTATCTGGACAAGGATCGCGAGTTCCTGACCCGAGGTGGCGTCTTCAGCGACACCATGATCGATGCGTACATCGATCTGAAGATGCAGGAAGTCACTCGCTTCCGGATGACCACTCATCCGGTGGAGTTCGATATGTACTACTCACTGTAATTGGCGAGCCAATCATTCTGACGCCGAGAAAAGGGGTGGCTGAGCCGCCCCTTTTTTTAGTCCAATCCGTTGTTTATTTGACAAATTATCGGATCCGGATTCTGGTATAAAAAGTGTTCACCAATGTGTTTTCACTGCTGAACTCTCATGAGGCAACACCGATGAAGCTTCGTCTGCTGCTCCTTTGTCCATTGCTCACCATTGCCATCCTTGTGGCCCGCGAGGTGTCAGCCCAAGGCGTTTATCTTTGTAACTTGCCCAACGGAACGCGCGAGTACCGTAATACCGGTGACACCCGCGGATGCCGCAAGCTCGACCTCGAATCCATTTCCACTATTCCATCTCCAGCGCCTCCACCCAGTGCCACACAGGCTAAAGCGTCCACCGATCCTTCCTTTCCCCGGATCGAAAGTCAGCTACAGAAGCGGCGCGATCAGGACAGGGTACAGATACTGCTTGAGGAGATGCGCCTTGAGGAGAGCAAGCTCTCCGAGCTCAAGCGCGAATTCCAGAATGGCGAGCCAGAGCGTCTGGGCAGCGAGCGTAATTACGCGAAATACCAAGAGCGCGTCGCGATGATGAAAGAAGCGATGATTCGCACCGAAAAAAACATCGAAGCACTGCGCCGGGAGATCAGTCAATTAAAATAGCGGGCTCAAAGGCTTGCCGGTTTGTTTATGAAGGGGCCGCATAGCGGCCCCTGTTTGTTTTTGGATCATCGTGGACATACTCTCGACCTCGCTTGGCGGTCTCGACCTGCTGGCTTCTGCTGTCCTTGTGTTGGATCATCAGGGCAGGATCGCCTATGCTAATGCCGCCGCCGAAACCCTGTTGGAGAGTTCGTTCAAGGTCCTGAACCAGCAGCGCCTCCCCGACCTGTTCACCAATGGCGAGAAGCTGACCGCCATGCTGAATCAGGCGCGACAGCACCATTTTGACCAGAAGCGCGAAGATCTGCTGCTCGAGCGCTTGGGCAAGTCTCCTCTGCAGGTCAATGTGATCGTCTCCGTGCTCGACGACCCGAACAACCCGGTCCTGATGGAGCTGCGCGAGAATGTCCAGCAGCTCAAGCTTGACCGCGAGGAGCGACTGCTCGATCAGACACAGGCAAACAAGGAATTGATCCGCAACCTCGCGCACGAAATCAAGAACCCGCTCGGTGGCATTCGCGGTGCGGCGCAGTTACTGGAGCTAGAGCTTCGCACCGACCTTAAAGAGCTCACCGAATACACGCAGGTCATCATCAAGGAGTCCGACCGGTTGCAGACCCTGGTCGATCGCCTGCTTGCACCTCATCGGCGGCCGCAGATCGTTGGCGACGTAAATATTCACGAAGTGTTCGAGCGCGTGCGCAGCCTGATCATGGCCGAATTTCCGCAGGGGCTTTCCATACGCCGTGACTATGACCTCTCACTTCCGGAGTTCAGGGGCGACAAGGAGCAGCTGATTCAAGCCGTGCTTAACATCGCGCACAATGCCGCGCAGGCACTTGCGCCGAGGATTGCGGCCGGTGATGCTGAATTGATATTTCGGAGTCGCATCGCGCGGTCGATCACGCTGGCAAAGATACGTTATCGGCTGGCATTAGACTTGCATATCATAGACAACGGTCCGGGCATACCGACTGAGCTGAAGGACAGGATCTTCTACCCGCTGGTGTCGGGCCGGGAAGGCGGGAGCGGGTTGGGACTGACGCTGGCCCAAACCTTCATCCAGCAGCACAGCGGCGTGATCGAATGTGACAGCCGACCCGGTTGCACGGACTTTCGTATCCTGATCGGCTTGCCCTGATTCAGTGCGCGCTGTCTGCGCTGGTTCAGGGCAGACTGAACGGGAGCGTGCAGGGCACCATGATGGTGCCCGTGAACTATGAGCTGGACGCTGACCAACGCACATGAAACCGATCTGGATAGTTGACGACGATGAATCGATCCGCTGGGTGCTGGAAAAAGCCCTGGCGAGGGAAAACCTGCCGACGCGAAGTTTTTCCAACGTGCGCGATGCGGTCGCAGCACTCGACACTGGCACGCCCCAAGTGCTGGTCTCGGACATCCGTATGCCCGGCGAATCCGGGCTTGAGCTGCTTCAGATCGTCAAGGCGCGCTTTCCCGGTCTACCCGTGATTGTAATGACCGCATTCTCCGATCTGGATTCGGCCGTTGCGGCATTTCAGGGTGGTGCCTTCGAATACCTTGCCAAGCCGTTTGATCTTGACAAGGCTGTTGAATTGATCCGTCGCGCGCTCGAAGAGAGTTTGCGTGAATCTGGTGACGAACAGACTGCCGCGGAAAACCCCGAGATACTCGGTCAGGCGGCGGCTATGCAGGATGTGTTCCGCGCAATCGGCCGTCTGTCACAGTCCAATGTGACCGTGCTGATCACTGGCGAGTCGGGCACGGGCAAGGAGCTGGTCGCCCGCGCCTTGCACAAGCATAGCCCTCGCTCGTCTCAGCCTTTCATCGCTCTCAACACTGCGGCCATCCCCAAAGATTTGTTGGAGTCTGAATTATTTGGTCATGAGCGTGGTGCATTTACCGGGGCACAGGCGACACGGCGTGGACGCTTCGAGCAGGCCGAGGGCGGTACCCTGTTCCTAGACGAGATTGGCGACATGCCATTCGATTTGCAGACGCGCCTATTGCGCGTGCTCTCCGACGGACATTTTTATCGTGTCGGTGGGCATCACCCGTTAAAGGCGAATGTGCGAGTCATCGCCGCCACCCATCAGAACCTTGAGCAGCGTGTCCGTGATGGCCTCTTCCGCGAAGACTTGTATCACCGCCTCAATGTGATACGGCTGAGGCTTCCCTCATTATGCGAACGCAGGGAAGATATTCCTATCCTGGCGCGATATTTCCTTGCGCAGAGTGCAAAGCAGCTCGGCGTCGAGGCCAAGCGATTGTCTGATCAGGCAATGCACTTTTTATCGTCCCTCGATTTGCCTGGCAATGTTCGTCAGCTGGAGAACCTGTGCAACTGGATCACCGTAATGGCGCCAGGGCAGACAGTGGAGGTCAAGGATTTGCCGTCGGAGTTGACATCCGGCGGCGATATGTCCTCTGCAGTATCTCCTCCCATGCCGCTGGCCTCAGAAGCGTCAGCAATCAACGGTGATTCAACCGCGCCGGTCATGATGTCCGATCATCTCAACCCGAATGCTGTCGGTGCCCACGCCGATCCCGGCAACTGGATCACCATGCTGCAAGCCGAGGCAGCACAGATGCTCACTGCGGGTAAACCCGAGGTCATGGATGCCCTGGGACGTCAGTTCGAGTCAGCGCTGATCAAGACTGCGCTCAAGCATACTCACGGCCGAAAAAATGATGCCGCGATCCGGCTTGGCATTGGTCGCAACACCATCACGCGCAAGATTCAGGAATTGGGTATCGAGGGCGGCAAGGACGATTGAGAAACTGTCTCGCTAGGTCGATGGCAAGGCGATCATGCCGCAGTCAGTGCAGACGTAAGGCAAGGTGGTGGCAAAGCTGTTAGCGATCCAAAGAGGCAGGGACTAGCCGCGAACGATTCGCAGCGGCGGGTGCTTCGTAGTTTCGCCGGGTGCTTTGGTCCCGCGCTTTTTTTCGCTCGGCGGCGTCCAGCCGTGTCGTCGCCAAAGCGACTGTACATCCGAACCTGGTGTCCACCGATGCTCGCCCGGCGGCTTCCCTGCAGCGGGTAGTACGAACGGTTCCTCGAATTTTTGCGTTAACTGTTTCTCTTCCATCCCGGTGACTCCGACCCCAAGTACAGGCAAATCATCACGCCAGGTAAATCGTCCTGACGCAGCGATTCTTTAGCGCGGGGAAGAGCTCACGGATCTGCTCTCAAGCGTCGCCATAGCGTCGTGCGACTTATCCCAAGATGAGCGGCTGCCTCAGCACGATTGCCATTGAATCGCTTGAGCACCTCCTGCACATCGGGCAAGTCACGCGCACTCAGCGATTCTGTCGTTGACAAGGCCAGCGAATCGCTTGCCTGGCTGGACAGTTCTGGTGCCACCCGGGAGAGCAGCGCAGGTGTAAGTGCCTGCAAAGGTTCCACAGCCAGGAACAGCGCAACGCGCTGCATCAGGTTGCGCAGCTCGCGGACATTACCTGGCCAGTGCCATGCGTGCAGCAGGGGCGCGCAGGTCTGTAATTCTGCGTGCAGGTTAGGCCCCGGACGGGCACCCAGCTCAGCAAGCGAATTTTTTAGCCACCATTCCGCCAGCCCCACCATGTCCTCTTTGCGCTCGCGCAGCGGGGCGATGTTCATCCTCAGCACGCCAAGGCGATAAAAAAGATCGGCCCGGAATGCGCCACTTGCCACACGCTCTTCAAGACGGCAGTGCGTTGCGCTGATGATGCGTACATCCACGGGAATGGGACGCGTGCCGCCAACCCGAACCACTTCTTTTTCTTCAAGCGCGCGCAAGAGTCGTGTTTGCAAGGGCAGGGGCATTTCCCCAATTTCATCGAGGAACAGCGTCCCTCGGTGCGCGGCCTCGAACACACCCGCATGACCGCCCCGTCGAGAACCCGTGAACGCACCCTCTTCATAGCCAAATAGTTCTGATTCCAGCAGCGACTCCGCGATCGCGCCACAATTGATCGCGACGAACGGGTGCGCGCCTGCGCCCTTGCGCGGACTTTCGCCATGGATCGCCTGAGCAACCAGTTCCTTGCCCGTGCCAGTCTCGCCTTCGATGAGTACCGGGGCGGGTGACTTTGCGTAGAGCGTTATCGTGTGGTGCAGCGGTTGCATTGCCTCAGAATCACCGCGCAGCTCGGTAATCCCGTGCTTTGCGCGCAGCTTATCGGGTACTGGATAGTGCCTCCCGCGGGGTGTCTCCAGTTGTGTCGCACGAGTAAGATCAAGCGCGTCTTCAAATGCCTGTCTGATGGAAGCGGCTGAATAGACAAACACGCCAGCCAGTCCGGCTTCCTCGGCAAGATCGGTAATCAGGCCAGCACCGACAATGGATTTGATGCCGGAGGCCTTCATCTCATTGACTTGTGCGCGCGCATCCTCGACGGTCACGTAGGTGCGCTGCATGATGGTCAGCCCGAAGGTTTGCTGAAACTCCTCCAGCTCGCGCAAAGGCTCCTGGTAATTGATCAGTCCGACGGCTGGTGTGATTTTGCGCGCGCGAGCTAGTGCTTGCATTACGTCAAAGCCACTCGCCTTGGCCGTGATAACTGGGATCGACAGGCGGCTCTTCAGGTAGGCTGCGTTCGAGCCTGCGGATATCACGGCATCGCAGCGCTCGGTTTGCAGCTTCTCGCGAATGTGGGCAACAGCATCCTCGAAACCCAGAGGTATGAGCTCGATGACAGCGCGGTCATCAAATTCGACCGTGATATCCCGGAACAAATCGAACAGCCGTGACATTGAGACCGTCCAGAACACTGGCTTGGGCTGAGCATCACGTGCGGGGAGAGGAGGGCGAACCATGGCAACGAATTTTAATGTTCCATATTGATGAAACATTGAAACATAAAATGAAACATTAATGCAACAAAGAGTTTGCCCGAATTTTGAGCAGGATTTCTAAGCCATTGTTTTTAATTGGATTTTTTCGTCCGATTGGCGGGCGAATGGCAGGGTGCTGCGGTGGCACACGGATTGCAAATTACTCCGCGAGACATTGATTGATTTGTTCACTCCACAGGATTCCCATGACCAAGCTCACTCCCGGCGCCAAGTTCAGACAGGCGATGAAAGAAGAATCCCCGTTGCAGGTGATCGGCGCTATCAACGCCAACCACGCCTTGCTGGCCAAGCGCGCTGGCTTCCGTGCCATCTACCTCTCTGGCGGTGGCGTTGCAGCAGGCTCGCTCGGTTTGCCGGATCTCGGCATCTCTAACCTTGATGACGTGCTCACGGATGTGCGCCGGATTACGGATGTTTGCGATCTGCCGCTGCTGGTGGACGTCGACACCGGATTTGGTTCTTCCGCATTCAATGTCGCGCGCACCGTGAAATCAATGATCAAATTTGGCGCGGCAGCGATCCATATCGAGGATCAAGTAGGTGCCAAGCGATGCGGCCACCGCCCGAACAAGGAGATCGTCTCCAAGCAGGAAATGGTCGACCGCGTGAAAGCTGCCGTCGATGCGCGTACTGACGATCAGTTCGTGATCATGGCGCGCACAGATGCGCTGGCCGTGGAAGGACTGGACTCGGCGATCTACCGTGCCGTCGCCTGTGTCGACGCCGGTGCAGACATGATCTTCCCTGAGGCGATCACCGATCTCACCATGTACCAGCAATTCGCGGCCGCAGTCAAAGTACCTATCCTTGCCAACATCACCGAGTTTGGCGCCACGCCACTCTACACGGTAGAAGAATTGCGTGGGGCTGATGTCGGCCTTGTCCTGTACCCGCTGTCAGCCTTCCGCGCCATGAACAAGGCAGCAGAGAATGTTTATCTCGCTGTCCGTCGCGATGGCACGCAAAAAAATGTGATCGACACCATGCAGTCCCGCATGGAGCTGTATGACCGCATTGGCTATCACGATTTTGAGCAGAAGCTCGATGCGCTATTTGCGCAGCAAAAAACCAAGTAAACCCCTCGGAGAATTCTATGAGCGAGCAACAAGCCACTGGCTTCAAACCTAAAAAATCTGTCGCACTGTCCGGTGTCACTGCTGGCAATACCGCGCTGTGCACGGTCGGCAAGACAGGTAATGACTTGCACTACCGTGGCTACGACATTCTGGATGTCGCCGACACCTGTGAATTTGAAGAAATCGCTCACTTGCTGGTGCATGGCAAGCTGCCAACTACCGCAGAGCTGACGGCGTATAAACAAAAACTCAAGTCGCTGCGTGGCTTGCCAGCAAACGTTAAGGCGGTGCTTGAATGGCTGCCAGCATCGTCCCATCCGATGGATGTGATGCGCTCCGGTGTGTCGGCACTTGGCTGTGTACTTCCCGAGAAGGACGATCATCATATTCCGGGTGCCCGGGACATCGCCGATCGTCTTATGGCTTCACTGGGCTCAATGCTCTTGTACTGGTATCACTACAGTCACAATGGCAAGCGCATCGAGGTCGAGACCGACGATGATTCCATCGGTGGACATTTCCTGCATCTCCTGCATGGTCATGAGCCCTCTGATCTGTGGGTCAAGGCGATGCACATCTCGCTGATTCTGTATGCCGAGCACGAGTTCAATGCGTCGACCTTTACCGGCCGTGTGATTGCGGGTACTGGTTCGGACATGTTCTCGGCAATCACTGGCGCAATTGGCGCGCTGCGCGGCCCCAAGCACGGTGGTGCCAATGAAGTCGCTTTCGAAATCCAGAAGCGCTATGACAATCCGGATGAAGCCGAGGCGGATATTCGCCGCCGTGTCGAGAATAAGGAAGTGATAATTGGGTTTGGTCACCCGGTCTACACGATCTCCGATCCGCGCAACAAGGTCATCAAGGAAGTTGCGCGCAATCTGTCCAAAGACGCTGGTTCCACCAAAATGTTCGACATAGCCGAGCGGCTGGAAACCGTGATGTGGGATGTGAAAAAAATGTTCCCGAACCTCGACTGGTTCTCGGCTGTTTCGTATCACATGATGGGAGTGCCAACTGCGATGTTCACACCCTTGTTCGTGATCTCGCGCACCTCAGGTTGGTCGGCACACATCATAGAGCAGCGCATTGATAACAAGATCATCCGTCCTAGCGCGAATTATGTCGGACCGGAGAATCTGAAGTTTGTGCCGATTTCGAAACGCAAGTAAGGCAAGCGCACGCCGGTGGGGGCTGACGCACCTACCGGCCGGTACACTATCGTCCCAGCTCAGGTTGGGACCCATCGTTGCAAACTCTCACTGTCTCCGTCTTGAGGGGATTGATGATTGCATTTCATACCATTGAGCCATGAACACCGCCCACCGTAAATCTCTTCCAGGAACCCAGCTCGACTACTTCGACGCCCAAGCGGCCGTCGACGGGATACAACCCGGCGCGTATGACAAGCTGCCCTACACCTCCCGTGTGCTCGCCGAAAATCTCGTACGCCGCTGCGACCCCGCTGCCCTGACCGATTCGCTCAGGCAGCTGATTGAGCGTCGTAGGGACAGAGATTTCCCGTGGTTTCCGGCACGGGTCGTCTGCCATGACATTCTGGGTCAGACAGCATTGGTCGATCTCGCGGGTCTGCGCGATGCGATCGCCGATCAGGGCGGGGATCCGGCCAAGGTCAATCCGGTGGTCCCCGTGCAGCTGATCGTCGATCACTCACTGGCGGTGGAATGCGGTGGGTTTGACCCCCAGGCCTTTGAAAAAAATCGCGCGATCGAAGACCGTCGTAATGAAGACCGTTTCCACTTCATTGACTGGACCAAGCAAGCATTCAAGAATGTGGATGTGATCCCGCCGGGGAACGGCATCATGCATCAGATCAATCTGGAGCGCATGTCGCCCGTGATCCAGGCGCAGCAGGGCATTGCTTACCCCGATACTTGCGTGGGCACCGACAGTCATACGCCGCATGTTGATGCGCTGGGCGTTATCGCCATTGGTGTAGGTGGTCTGGAAGCCGAAAATGTGATGCTGGGTCGCGCCTCATGGATGCGTCTACCGGATATTGTCGGTGTTGAGCTCAACGGTAAACCCCAGCCGGGCATTACGGCGACAGACATTGTCCTGGCACTGACCGAATTCCTGCGCAAGTCCAAGGTTGTCGGCGCTTACCTTGAATTCTATGGCGAGGGAGCTCGCGCACTGACGCTCGGCGATCGCGCGACAATCTCCAACATGGCGCCAGAGTATGGGGCGACCGCAGCGATGTTCTTCATCGATGAACAGACAATTCAATACCTTAAGCTTACCGGCCGCACGGATGAACAGGTCGCCCTGGTGGAGACCTATGCGAAGACCGCAGGCTTGTGGGCTGACAGCCTGAAGAACGCCGAGTACGAGCGTGTGCTGAGATTCGATCTGTCGACCGTAGTGCGCAATGTGGCTGGCCCGTCGAACCCGCATGCGCGCGTATCGACGACTGATCTCGCTGCCAAAGGTATTGCAGGCACATGGGAAGAGATCCCCGGGAAAATGCCCGACGGTGCTGTCATTATCGCGGCGATCACTAGCTGCACTAACACCTCGAATCCCCGCAATGTGATCGCTGCTGGCCTGCTGGCACGCAACGCAAACAAGCTCGGACTATTCCGCAAGCCCTGGGTCAAGACCTCGCTGGCACCCGGATCGAAGGCTGTGACGATGTATCTCGAAGAATCGGGGCTATTGTCTGACTTGGAGAAACTGGGCTTTGGCGTCGTCGCGTATGCCTGTACCTCGTGCAATGGCATGTCCGGAGCTCTTGATCCGAAGATCCAGCAAGAGATTATCGACCGCGATCTGTACGCCACTGCCGTGCTGTCAGGTAATCGCAATTTCGATGGCCGCATTCATCCGTATGCCAAGCAAGCTTTCCTCGCGTCGCCGCCGCTGGTGGTTGCCTATGCCATCGCGGGTACCGTACGCTTTGACATCGAAAAAGATGTGCTGACCGTGAAGGATGGCAAAGAGATTCGTCTCAAGGATATCTGGCCGACGGATGAAGAGATCGATGCCATCGTCAAATCCAGTGTCAAGCCCGAGCACTTTCGCAAAGTGTATGAGCCCATGTTCGCCGTCCGTGCCGACAGCAGTGCGTCGGTCAAGCCCTTGTACGACTGGCGTCCGCAATCAACCTATATTCGTCGTCCGCCTTACTGGGAAGGCGCGCTGGGAGGCGAGCGAACACTGAAGGGCATGCGTCCATGGGCACTGCTGTCGGATAACATTACCACTGACCACCTGTCGCCCTCAAATGCGATTCTTGCCAATTCGGCGGCAGGGGAATATCTGGCCCGGATGGGACTCCCTGAAGAAGATTTCAACTCGTATGCGACGCATCGCGGTGACCATTTGACTGCGCAGCGCGCCACCTTTGCCAACCCCACGCTGGTGAATGAAATGGCCGTCGTGGATGGTCAGGTGAAAAAAGGCTCGCTGGCGCGCGTTGAGCCAGAGGGCAAGCTTATGCGCATGTGGGAAGCAATCGAGACCTACATGAATCGCAAGCAACCGCTGATTATTATCGCCGGTGCCGATTACGGTCAGGGCTCCTCGCGCGACTGGGCGGCCAAGGGCGTGCGTCTGGCGGGTGTCGAGGCGATCGTGGCCGAAGGCTTTGAACGCATCCACCGCACGAACCTCATCGGCATGGGGGTCTTGCCACTGGAGTTCAAGCCGGGCGTGAACCGAAAAACCCTGGGACTGGATGGTACCGAGACTTATGATGTGATTGGTGAGCGCAAGCCGCGCGTTGACCTGACGCTGGTCATTCACCGCGCCAGCGGAGAGATCGTGCAGGTACCAGTCACCTGTCGCCTTGATAGCGACGAAGAGGTGTCGATTTACGAAGCCGGTGGCGTGTTGCAGCGATTCGCGCAAGATTTTCTCGCGTCGTCAGAGGCGGGGTAAGGACGTTGAAAGCTGAATCAACGACACGCCATCCCGCGTTCTATCGGTGTGACCCATAAAATTCATCACGCTCCCGCTCATCACCCCGGCGCAGGCCGGGGCCCAGCGTCGTTCGTGGTGAATGATCGTCTCGACTGCTAAGGTATTCCATGTCCCACGTATCTCAAGTCAAAATTCCTGCCACATATATGCGTGGCGGCACCAGCAAAGGCGTGTTTTTCCGTCTTCAGGACCTGCCCCAGGCAGCACAACAACCTGGCGCAGCGCGCGATGCCTTGCTCATGCGCGTAATCGGGAGTCCCGATCCCTATGGCAAACAAATCGACGGTATGGGCGGTGCCAGCTCCAGTACCAGCAAGACAGTGATCCTCTCAAAGAGCACCAAACCTGACCATGACGTCGATTACCTGTTTGGTCAGGTCTCTATCGACAAAGCCTTTGTTGACTGGAGCGGCAACTGCGGCAATCTGTCTGCAGCCGTGGGACCTTTCGCGATCAGCAATGGATTGGTTGATCCGTCGCGACTGCCGACGGAGGGTATGGCCACTGTACGGATCTGGCAGGTCAACATTGGCAAGACGATCGTGGCACACGTTCCGATGACGAGGGGCTTGGTCCAGGAGACCGGCGATTTCGAGCTGGACGGAGTGACTTTCCCGGCGGCGGAGGTACAGCTGGAATTCATGGATCCGGCAGCAGAGGAAGAGGGAGCGGGCGGGGCGATGTTCCCGACTGGACATCTGGTGGATGATCTGGAGGTGCCGGGGGTGGGGGCGCTCAAGGCCACAATGATCAATGCCGGTATTCCGACGGTCTTCGTGAACGCCGAGGCCATCGGTTACGCCGGTACCGAGCTGCAGGAGGCGATCAATGGCGACACGAAAGCGCTTGCGATGTTCGAGACAATCCGTGCGCATGGTGCACTGCGAATGGGCCTGATCACATCACTGGACGAGGCAGCGCAGCGTCAGCACACGCCCAAGGTCGCTTTTGTCGCGGCGCCGAAAGACTACATCTCATCCAGCGGTAAGCCGGTCAAAGCATCCGAGATCGATCTGTTGGTGCGCGCCCTGTCGATGGGTAAGCTTCATCACGCGATGATGGGTACGGCTGCTGTGGCCATTGGTACTGCAGCGGCGATTCCCGGCACGCTGGTGAACCTCGCTGCGGGGGGCGGTGCAAGGCAGGCGGTGCGCTTTGGTCATCCCTCGGGTACATTACGAGTGGGTGCCGAGGCATCGCAGCAGAAGGGCGAGTGGACAGTCAACAAGGCCATCATGAGCCGCAGCGCCCGCGTGCTGATGGAAGGCTGGGTGCGTGTTCCTGGAGACAGTTTTTAGTGCCCAAGAGATTGTGCTGCGACCTGCTTTAGGCCTATCGGAATGCCAGTTTCTTCAGGTGACCGGGCGATCATTATTCGCCCGTTGCCTTCATCGGAGGAATCTTCAACTGCATTTTCGGCTGGCGGCGGACCCCAGTCTTCGGGAAAAGTCCAGTTTTGCGCAATCAGCGATAGCAGCACATCATAACGGTCAGCATCATATGCCAGCCGGGAAATCACTTCTCCAATGGGCACACCAGTCCATTTATCGATAAGATCGAGATGCGCACCGTGCGCGATCAGTAACTTGGCGACATTCAGATTGCTTTGTACGCAAGCATACGTCAGGGGAGTACTGCCACCTTCGGCAGGCTCGTTGACATTCGCGCCATGCTCAAGCAGCCAGGCCACCACCGCTTCATGATCATTTTCGACAGCAAAATGCAGACAGCCTTGTCTATTTTTGTCTTTGGCCGCCAGGCTCGCACCGCGCGAGTGAAGCAGGCAGACAATATCAAGATGGCCCTCGTCGCAGGCCACAAGAAGCGGTGTGAGACCTTCATCGTTACTAGCATCGCAACTGACGTCTTCATCCAGTAACCAGCCCACTAGCGCTGCATTCCCGCTAGCGGCAGCTCGAAGCAGGCAGTTATCCTCGTGTGGGCGTTTGGGCGCCAAGCTAGCACCACGCGCTTTAAGCAACTTGGCCATGTCAAACTGCCCATTGCTGCAGGCGCGCATGATGGGTGTGACTTTATTATTTGGCTCGTTCACATCAAGGCCCAGATCAAGCAGCCAGTTCACGATGGCCTCGTGGCCCTCTTTGGCAGCGTGAGCCAGACAGCCTTGACCGAATGTGTCTTCGGCAGCTAGGTTCGCACCGCGCCGATGTAGAAGTTGGGCGAGTTGAAGATGCCCATTTTCACAGGCCAATATCAGCGGTGTCTGGCTAAAACCATTGCTACGATCATTGATATCTGCGCCTTGATCCAGCCACCAGGTCACCACAGCCTCGTGGCCATTTTCCGCAGCATAGTGCAAACCACTAAAGGAGTTGACGTCCCGAGATGTCAAGTTCGCACCACGCTGGAAGAGCAATCGCACGACATTCAGATTACCCTGTCCACAGGCTTTCATCAGCGGTGTAAAGCGCAGCAAGTTGCCCGCGTCGTTGACGTCAGCACCTTCATTCAGCAACCACGCCACCATCGCCTCGTGGCCACTCGCCACCGCGTAATGCAAGCAACTGTATCCCTTGGAAGCCAAATTTGCACCGCGCTGCCTGAGCATGCGCGCGATATCCAATTGGCCAATACTGCAGGCATACATCAGCGGTGTCATGCCATTCTGGTCAGGATCGTCGATACGTGCGTTCTCATTCAGCAATTCCCGAAGATCGGCTATAGCGCCTGCCGCAATCAGCGCCTGCAATAGTTCAGGTGTCACTGCCTCGCCATTGCCTCGCCGCCGTTTGATAACAGGCTCGGTCGAGGTCTCAATGTCCATACCCTCTTCTTCCGCTTCTGTTGGGCGCCCCCGCTTCATACCATTCCCTGACACTGTGGCTTCATACGCCTGTTCATCAGGCTGAGCGGGCCGGTTACGCAATACCGGCGATCCCGGGTGCGGGGGCGGAATGTGCATGGCAAAAAGTAACGCCGCTTCTGCAGGAAGGCGAGAGGAATTTGTGCTGGGGACGGACATAGAGTAAGCCTTTCAAGATGGAATCGATACTGACTATTGAGCAGCGCGCACTACTACGCTGTGAATAATTGCGCCCATGTGTGGGATGCGAAGGTAAAACGTTGCAGGATGCTAGAAGAGCAGTGCCAATATCCTGTGTCGACGTTTGAAAACCAGGTGATCAGGGCTATTTTTTAGTCGGATAAATTCAACCTGTGATGAAATCAGCGTCACCACAGAGCCAGTGCTGTGATCTTCCTCACACCGTCAATTGATTAACAAGGCCTTTATTGCCTCAGATGTCAACGAACTGCCTGTACGCATTAATCTCAGGGGTTGGCAGTCGAGAAGCATTTGAAATTTACTGCACTCATGAGGTCGGTCAGATTGATGAAATCGAGCTGAATGCGCATGTCGGATTTGGCAAAACGGTATTTCGCCAACGCGGTGGTAAAATCCATCGCCATCAACGGTTTGGGCAAATTGACGTTGAGTGTGTTTTGAAGGTCTTGTCAATCATGCTTTCGATAAGATTGCGACTTTGCTAGGCAATCATGAACGAGGTCACTCCATTGATCTGTCAGAATTCATGACGCACGGATTCTGCGACCTTGCACCTATCGGCGCGATTCGGACCACAACCAATCTGCACCAGGGAGACGCTGAAAAAACCATGTGATGGCGATCCAGCATCGCTATGCGATGCGATAGCCTGCCAAATGAAAGGCATGCTGCTATTTCACAAAAGAGAAATTTTGCGGTGTTTAATGCATCAGCGCTTCCCCAGCGCTATGCTGGCCGCGCAAGTCGATGAAGAGAATGCCACTATGACTTCGGCGGCAATGGTTCTTGTTGCGCAGACTGAGAGTTTTGTCCATCAGCACGCAAGTCGTCAGGCCGACCTAGTGTGTTCGCATGGATATCTGGTTCAGTCTCGGTTCTGTATTATTTCGGTGATTGACGAGTGATTAGCCGCTTCAGGGCGGCGTCGGAGGTCGTGCTGGTCGTCAGCTTTGCAATTGTGCTACCGTGCGATGGTCCAGCCACCGCGCCTATGAAGGTGATGGGCTTGAGCGATTCATCAACGCTCATGTAGGGTTCTATCAAAAGACAGGGGACGGTATGAGCTACCAGGATTTCTACCAGCAGTCGATCGCGCATCCCGAGGTATTCTGGGCAAAGGAAGCGCAACGCATCGACTGGCACAAGCCATTTGAGCAGGTTGTTGATTATTCGCGTCCACCTTTCGCAAGCTGGTTTGTGGGTGGTGAGACCAATCTCTGTCATAACGCGGTAGACCGCTGGGTCGTCAAACAGGGTGAAAAGACGGCGCTGATCGCCATCTCGACTGAGACACCCGACGGCAGCCCCAGCGAAAAAACCTGGACCTTCCGCGAGCTTCAACAAGAAGTCGAGCGTACTGCTGCCATCATGATCGCGCTGGGCGTTGGCAAAGGCGACTGCGTGCTGATTTACATGCCGATGATCGCCGAGGCCATGTTTGCGATGCTGGCCTGTGCGCGGATCGGGGCAATTCACTCAGTGGTCTTCGGTGGGTTTGCTGCCAACAGTCTCGCTAGCCGTATTGACGACGCAAAACCAAAATTGATTTTTTCGGCGGATGCTGGTTCGCGCATGGGTAAAGTCGTACCGTACAAGCCCTTGCTGGATGAAGCGATCCGAATCTCAAAAAACAAACCCCAGCATGTGCTGATGGTCGACCGCAAGCTCGCAGCCTTCGAGCACATGTCCGGACGCGATGTTGATTATGCCGAGCTGCGTGCAAAGCACATGGAAGCGAGCGTGCCAGTCACCTGGCTTAAGTCGAACGATATCTCCTACATTTTGTATACCTCGGGTACCACGGGCACACCCAAAGGGGTGCAGCGTGATGTTGGCGGCTACGCGGTAGCGCTCGCTTCGTCAATGGAAACTATTTTTTGCGGCAAGCCGGGCGAGACCTATTTTTCCACGTCTGATATCGGTTGGGTCGTTGGTCATTCTTATATCGTTTATGGCCCGCTGATGGCGGGGATGGCGACCGTAATGTACGAGGGCGTGCCCATCCGTCCTGATGCCAGCATTTGGTGGTACATCGTCGAAAAATATCAAGTCACGCGCATGTTTTCGGCACCCACGGCAGTGCGTGTCTTGAAGAAGCAGCCGCCTGAGCTGCTGAAAAAGCATGACCTCTCTTCGCTCAAGGCGCTGTATCTGGCAGGTGAGCCGCTTGATGAGCCCACGTCGACGTGGATCGCAGCAGAGCTGGGCGTACCTATCATCGACAACTACTGGCAGACCGAGACGGGCTGGCCGATTCTCTCGGTCGCAAAAGGCATTGAAGACATGCCAACACGAGTGGGCAGTCCCGGCGTGCCTATGCCGGGCTATCGGCTGAAGCTGTTGAATGAACATACCGGCACCCGATGCGATAACAATGAAAAGGGTGTGCTGGTTATTGAAGGCCCTTTGCCACCCGGATGCTTGCAGACGGTGTTCAACAATGATGAACGCTTCATCAAATCCTATTGGTCCAACTTCAGCACCGAACAGGTGTACTCTACCTTCGATTGGGGTATCCGAGACGACGATGGCTATTATTTCATTTTGGGTCGTACGGATGATGTGATCAATGTGGCCGGCCATCGTCTGGGCACACGTGAAATCGAAGAGAGTATCTCCAGCCATCCGAATGTCTCCGAAGTGGCGGTGGTTGGCGTGGAAGATAAACTCAAGGGACAGGTCGCGGTGGCTTTCGTGATCCCGAAAGATGCTTCCACGACATCGACACCGCAAGACAAAAAACAGTTCGAAAAAGAGATCTTTGCCGTGGTCGATCGTCAGCTGGGCGCAGTGGCGCGGCCTTCCCGAGTGTATGCCGTGAGCTTGCTGCCGAAGACGCGCTCGGGCAAGCTGCTGCGGCGTTCAATACAGGCTCTTTGCGAAGGTAGGGATCCGGGTGATCTGACCACGATCGAAGATCCGAATTCATTGACGCAAATTAAAGACGCTCTGGAGTCCTGAGGTTTTTCCTTGCAGGCCGATGACACGCCTCGATGATCTGCGAGCCGTCTTGGAACTCACCGTCGCTAAAAAATCGTCGTGATGCAGTCAGGGCTTGAGCGTGGCAATCACGGGGGTGTGGTCAGACGGTTGTTCCCACTTTCGGGGCGTCTTATCGATTTCGCATGCGATACAGCGCTCGGCCAGAGGTAAAGAGAGCAGGATGTGATCTATCCTCAGGCCTCTGTTTCGGCGGAAGGCCATCTGGCGGTAATCCCACCAGCTGTAGAGCTTGTCCGCCTGCGGAAATAACCGGAATGCATCTTTCAAAGGCAGCTCGCACAGCTGCCGAAATGCGGCACGCTCGGCGTCGGAGCAGAGCACCTGATCCTTCCATGCCACAGGATCATGAACATCAGCGTCTTCTGGGGCAATGTTGTAATCGCCCAGGAGCGCCAGATTGGGGTAATTTTTAAGCTCGTCCCGCAGCCAGCCCTGTAATGCCTCCAGCCAGCGCAGCTTGTACTCGTATTTGTCGCTGCCTACTAACTGCCCATTCGGTACGTAGGCACAGATCACTCGAATACCAGCGATCGTGGCGGTGATGATGCGTTGTTGCTCGTCGTCAAAGCGTGGGTTATTTTTGACAAGCTCGGAAAGTGGGTGGCGAGACAGGATGGCCACGCCGTTGTAGGTCTTCTGCCCACTAAAGGCTACCTGATAACCGGCAGCCTGGATTTCGCCGATCGGGAACTTGTCATCGGTTAGTTTGGTTTCCTGCAGACAGAGCACGTCAACGGGGCTGGCCTCAAGCCATTGCAGGACATGAGGCAGCCGGACTTTAAGCGAGTTGACGTTCCAGGTGGCGAGTTTCATGGGCCGGGAAAAAAGAAGGCGTCCTGAATTGTACCCAGTAATTGCAGGCTCCCCGGCCGAGCCTGCAAAGATGTCATTGCGTCACGGGTTTGTAGTTGGCAATAAACTGATCGATGATCTCCAGATCTCCGCACAGGTCGCCATCTTTGAACGGCGCGATCTCATCCAATTGAATAAGCAGTTTGCCCCACTGCGCTAAATTCAGTCTGCCTGGCCGAATTCCAAGACAAATTTCCATGTTGCGCATGAATTTTCGTAAATCCGACGGATCGACCTGACTGGCCTTGGGAGAGTGTTTCAGGAAGCTGGCAATCATGCGGACGAGTGACTCGCGCAGGCGGGCTGCCTGTTGTTGAGCATCCGTCAATTCCGGCTGTCCTCCAGGAGGGACAAGGAAGCCGCAAGTTGGCTTCTTGGGTGTTTGAACCATTTGGGGTGCCCGGTCTTTTGGCACTGGAGGTTTACGGGTGGAGGGAATATTCAGAGATTTTTCCAAGAAGACAGTCTGTCCTTGGGTATTCGTTGTCGGATACATGGCTGAAAAGAAATAGTTGTTGGGAATTTTCAGTCACGTTAGCCGACAATCGGTTCGACCAATCTAACAATTGCCTATGGGTTAGGGAAGTGATTAATTAAACATCGTAAGATTTCTCCTTGGGTAAATAGCTGCGAGCCTTTGATTTAGCGGGCTGCCGCGCCGCATAGCGATGCTGGTTCGCCACAGACTAGGGTTTTCTTAAGCTTCTCCTTTGTTTTTCCAATCATCTATCTGCTCACAAGACTGCTTTTTCCAGGCCGTATAAACGACGAAGGGAGCCGAGGCTCCCTTGATAAATCGACATCGTGGTTAACGGTAACTGAGGTGTGTTCCGTCAGTGTTGAAGTCTGTCCAGCAAGAACGTTGTTAATAATGGCACCGGCCTTCCTGTTGCACCTTTTGCCGCGCCGCTTTTCCACGCGGTGCCGGCAATATCCAGATGTGCCCAGGTATATTGTTTGGTAAAGCGCTCGAGAAAACAGGCTGCGGTAATGCTTCCGCCGGGTGGGCCGCCGATGTTGGCGATATCGGCGAAGTTTGATTTCAATTGTTCCTGATATGCGTCTTCGACTGGCATGCGCCACGCGGTATCGTTCGCATACTTGCCGGCTGCAATCAGCTGCTTGGCCAGCGCGTCATGCGCATCGTCATGGCGAGTAAAAAGCCCCGTGTTGTGGTGACCAAGTGCAGTGACGCAGGCACCGGTTAGTGTCGCGATATCGATCACGCAAGCAGGCTTGAAGCGTTCAGCGTAGGTAAGTGCGTCGCACAAGATCAGTCTGCCTTCGGCGTCTGTGTTCAAAATCTCGATCGTCTGACCAGACATCGAGGTAACGATATCGCCAGGACGTGTCGCGCGGCCAGAGGGCATATTCTCGCAGGCCGGAATCACGCCAATCACGTTGAGTGGCAGTGCCATCTCGCCCACAGCGCGCAGCGTGCCAAGCACTGAGGCCGCGCCGCACATGTCGTATTTCATTTCATCCATGCCGCTGCCGGGTTTGAGCGAAATACCTCCAGTGTCGAAGGTAATGCCTTTACCGACAAGGACGATCGGCGCCTCTTTGGGCTTGCCACCCAAATGCTTGAGCACGATGAATTTCGGCGGCTGATCGCTGCCGTTCGTCACGGACAAAAAACTGCCCATTTTGAGCGCTTCGAGCTGCTTGCGGTCAAGTACCTCCACACCCAGACTGAATTCACGCGCAATTTTCTTTGCCGTATCGGCCAGATAGGTGGGCGTGCAGATGTTGGGCGGCAGGTTGCCCAAGGTTTTAGCAAGATCCATGCCGTTGGCAAGCGCAACGCTCTGCGACAATGTGCGTTTTGTGGCAACGTCATTGGCCTCGACGACGATCGTCACCTTGCGAACGCCGCCTGTATTGTCATCCTTCTTGCTCTTTAGACCATCGGCGCGGAATATGCTCTCCCGCAGCGCGATTACTTCGGCTCGCAGCGCCCAGTGCGCATCACGCCCTTTTACCCCATCTAGCGGCAGGGCCAGCATGCCGTCAACAGCCCCCAGTGTGGTGAATACCCGCGCCACGGCTTGCACGGCAGAGATGAAGTTGCGTTCTGTGACTCCGTCTTGTGTGCCCAACCCCACCAGCAGGATTCGTTTGGCAGGGCCGCTGGCGGGATGAACCATCAGCGTGGTGCCGGGCTTGCCGGTAATGTCACCGCTCTTGAGTGCAGAGGTCAGCGCACCGTGTTGATCTAGTG
Source organism: Oxalobacteraceae bacterium (assembly GCA_900299005.1). Taxonomy (GTDB): domain Bacteria; phylum Pseudomonadota; class Gammaproteobacteria; order Burkholderiales; family Burkholderiaceae_D; genus Pernthalerella. Next base: position 4,778 of record OMID01000069.1, on the reverse strand, counting down.
CCTTTGCCGCCTGCGTCAGTTTTCCACCTTCGTAAACGCCGACAGCGATGCAGGAAGATTTGTGCTCGGCGATTGCGTTTTTTGTATTAAAAGCTTTTATGCTAAAGTCCATGGGCGCTCCTTTAATCCTGTCAATTATAGTCCCCGGATGATTTTTCAGCGCGCCATACGCCGCGAGCTGCTCAACACAGTCGGTGCAGTGTTCACCACCCTGTTCACCATCGTCATTACCGTGATGCTCATTCGCATCCTGGGAGATGCGGCGGCTGGACGCATTGCTTCGGGTGACGTGGCCGCCTTGCTGGGGTTTTCATCACTGGTCTACATGCCCGTGATCATCTCGCTTACGGCCTTTATTTCTGTGCTGTTGGTGGTTGCCCGAAGCTATCAGGATTCCGAAATGGTGGTCTGGTTTGCATCGGGGTTGTCGTTGATGCGCTGGATCAGACCCGTTATGTCGGTTGGCGTGCCGCTGGTGCTTCTGACCGCAGCACTGTCGCTGTGGCTCACGCCATGGGCCAGTCGCCTGTCCTATGAATACAAAGAACGTTTCCGCAACCGGGAAGATATTTCACGAATTTCCCCGGGTAAGTTTCAGGAATCTGCCTCAGGAGACCGGATTTTTTTTGTGGAAGGGCTGTCCTCGGACACGCGCAGGGTAGAGAATGTTTTCGTCAGCCAGTCGCGCAATGACAGCAGCAGTGTGGTGGTCGCCCGTGTTGGGTCCATCATTCTTGACGAGCGTGGTGCCAAGTTGCTCGAGTTGCGCAATGGTCGCCGCTACGACGGTAAACCGGGTACCCCGGAATTTCAGACCATGGACTTTGCTCGCTATGTGATTGTGGTCGCCAACAGCAACCGCGAGATCGCCGACAACAAAGCCTCTCGCGTATTACCCACGGCAGCGCTTGTTCGGGAGCCAACGGAATCCAATCTGGCGGAGCTCCTGTGGCGCGTTTCGGTACCGCTGATGTGTCTACTTCAGATGTTGATCGCTATTCCACTGGCGTTTGTCAATCCCCGCAGAGGTCGTACGCTTAACTTGATGATTGCGCTCGTACTCGCGATCTCCTACAGCAATGCTGTGGGCATTCTTCAGGCATCGGTTGGACAGGGCAGGTTATCCTTCGGTATGGGATGGTGGCCACTTCACCTGGCCGCTCTCATGATCATCGGGATGCTTTTTTTCTGGCGTAACAACACCAATAGTGCCTGGCACCCGATGGTCTTGCTGATTGCCCTGCGTCGGCTACTCGCTAACCGAAAGAGTGTGAACTGATGCGTGTCTTACGTCGTTATCTGTCACGAGAGATCTACCGGTCTGTATTTTTTGTACTGCTGGCTTTTCTGGCGCTGTTTGCTTTTTTCGATCTGATGGGAGAGGTGCGATCCGTGGGTCGTGGGCCTTACGGTATCGAGCATGCCTTTTTTTATGTCTCGCTCAGACTACCCGCGTATGCATATGAACTGATGCCTATTGCTGCACTGATCGGAACTATTTATGTGATGGCGCAACTCGCAGCCCGCTCAGAATTCACTGTCATGAGGGCCTCATCACTTTCGATGGGTGGCGCTGCCAGAATCCTGCTACCCGTAACGATTGCATTAGCTGTGCTCACATTTGCGCTGGGCGAGTTTATTGCCCCCAAGGCGTCCGATTTTGCCGAAAACTTCAGGCGCCGCATCATGGGCGCTACGATCTCCTCAGAGTTTCGCACCGGGCTCTGGGCCAAGGATGTCATACGTGGTCCTGATGGCAGGACTGCTATCGGGTCTCGATTTTTGAATGCTCGCAAAGTCGAATCCGATGGTGTATTGCGCGATCTGAATATTTACGAATTTAGTCTCGATATGCACTTGATGGCAATGATTTCGGCCCAGCAGGCGCGATTTATCGACAATCGCCAGTGGCAGCTGACCGATGTTGAGGAGATGCGTTTTGCCCATGATTTGTCACCCGCGAGTGAACGAAATCTAGCTCTTGTGACTAGCCGCAAGCTGACGACCAGCGTGCTGAAATCCGAGATTACGCCGGAAATCATGGCCGTGCTGATAGCCGAGCCGAGCAAAATGTCAGCAGTCGATCTGGCGCTATTCAGTCGCCATCTTGAAGAGAACAAGCAGCGCAGCGAGCGCTACGAAATCGCGCTATGGACCAAGCTGTTGTATCCGTTGGCAGTATTTGTGATGATGGCGCTGGCCTTGCCGTTTGCCTATCTGCATAGCCGAAGCGGCGGAATATCGCTCAAAATTTTTATTGGCATCATGATAGGCGTGTCCTTTCATTTGCTGAACAACCTTTTCTCGCACATCGGTCTGCTGAACACCTGGCCACCTATAGCGACCGCACTGACCCCGAGTGCGATCTTCCTGTTGGCAGCCCTATCTGCACTCTGGTGGGTTGAGAGACACTGATGAATAAAAAGCAGGCACTGGTATTGTTTGCGCATGGCGCGCGCGACCCGCGCTGGGCAACGCCCTTTGAACGGATTGTCGAACGATCTCGGCAAATGCAGCCCGACATCGAGGTAGCACTGGCATTTCTTGAGCTGATGCCGCCAAGCCTGCCTGAGCGTGTTGCTGAGCTGGTGCAAAGCGGAATCACACAGATCAGCGTGGTGCCCGTATTTCTCGGGCAGGGAGGACACGTACGCCGTGATCTGCCACCACTCATGGACGAACTTCGCAACACTTACCCTGAGCTGGACATCCACTTGTCGGGGGCGGTCGGTGAGGACGAATCCGTTCAGGAGAGTATCGCCAGATATTGTCTTGGTCAGCTGGCAAGACCCTGAATAACCCCGAATTTCATCCGGGTCCAGCCTTGCACAGCGGAGATCATCCCATCGAAGGGATGTTGTGCCTTATCAGGGATGATAAGCCGCAGTTTTTATACCCTATCCCGTTAGGTCGATACGGCACACAGAGCTTATGTCCATCCACATGAGCATCATTCCATGAAGCGTTCGCGCAGGGGGGATGTTCAAATGCTATTATCGGCGTATCAAGACACTACTGCGATTATTTTGGGTCTTGCCGCCAAAGTTCAACGCTCTCTCAGACTCTCTCGTTTGTATTGCAGGACTGGGCTCAGCAAATATTCGATCACAGATCTCTGGCCTGTTTTGATCTCGGCAATAGCCGACATGCCCGGTACGATCGCTTCATTGCGGCCATCCACGCTGATCGTATTTTGTTGCAGCTGCACCTTCGCGAGGTATGATAGACCTCGCTTGTCATCGGTAACGGCATCGTGCGACAGGTGGGCGATGGTGCCCGGAATGGTGCCGTAGCGCGTAAAAGGAAAAGCCTCCAGTTTGATCTCGACAGCCAGCCCGGGATGCACGAAACCGATATCTTTATTCTCGAGCATCGCTTCGACCTCAATCGTTTGTTGCTGCGGCACGATCAACATCAATACCTGTGCGGGAGTGACCACACCACCAACGGTATGCACTGAAAGTTGTTGTACCGTGCCATCGATAGGCGCTGTGACTTGTGTCAGTTGCAGCTGACCTGTCAGATACCCGCTGCTGACTGTTGTCGTCCTTGACATGGGAAACAGGTCCGCTGCTCATGTAGTGTCTATCAGCAAGAAAATTTTTCAAATAGCCATGACCTGGCAACAGCATCATTTGTCTGCTGCCAGAGTCTATCTGCTTGTTTTTGTCTTCCGTTGGCAGCGTATCGCTAGAAGGGAGAAACTGGCACAAATAATTAGATATGAAGGAATTTGGGAGTTGTGAAATATGTGTTAATTCATTTCCCCACTTCCCGGCCAACCATTCGTAGGTAATATCCTGAGACATTCTGAGAATCTCGAGACCACCTCGACGAACCAGCATGTCTCTCTGACGGTTCAAACAAAAAAGTTTGCCGGTATAGCTGCTCACCACATAGGTGTTGTCGGTCACATTCAATGTGACTATTCGGGAGGGCTCATCAAGGTGGCTTCCCAGCCGGGTAATCGCCTTGTTGAGAAAACGATATGATCATTACAAGCCATTGAATGACGGAAACGACGGTAAAAATTTTTTTCAATTCATATTTTTTAAACTTGTGCAAAGCGTCCTTGAATAATTTTTTCTCCTCCGCGCTGAAATCAGTCTCTCCGGATTGAGCTGTTTTTCCTAAAAAAATAGTGTCCGCCTGAGCCGGAGCACAAAGGACAAAAGTCCACAACACAAAAGTGAAAAAAACAGCAACATGATTCACCGAGTAACTACGATGTAGTTGGCGCTTGATAAGTCTTTTGTGGATATCGGGCTTTAGACGTGGGTTGGCGCTTGCTGCTCTGGTAGCTGAAGTCTGTTTGTCCCTGCCGATTACGAGAGGGGTAATTAATTCAAGAAAAAAGATCCAGCAGGTAGCTGCAAGAGAAATAGAAAACGAATTCGGTACAAGAGGGTGATGGGCACGGTACGCTCCTTTGAAGGAAGCGCGGAGTATCGACCGATCGTTTTTTATTGACCGATAGTTTATCGTTTTCGGCAGCAGAGACTTGGTATTTCTGGGATATTTCTCAAGGAGTATGTCTCCGATACCCACTTTTTCTTTCGATCAATTGATTCGTCTTACAGGTCTTTAGCGGGGATGATTCCAAGTCACTCAACAAGTCGGGTGCTTGGAGATAGTGCATTGGCGACCTCGCACTCTATTGATGTTCGAAATGAGTGTAAAGATAACGATCATCGATCATCGATCTTGAATTCGTTGTCGCCAGCCCATGGAGCATGGTTGATTTGCCGAAAAATCACAGTGACGAGGTGGTCGCCACA
>OMID01000068.1 GCA_900299005.1 Oxalobacteraceae bacterium | reverse complement strand
TGTCGCTTTGCCCCACCCCGTCGTCCCGACGAAAGTCAGGACCCAGGGTCGACAACGGCTTGTCCTACCAAACTCGCTCCATGCCTTTTGACGCATGGATCCCAGCCTGCGCTGGGATGACAAGGCCGACGCCACCACACTCCGTCGTCCTGACGACAGTCAGGGCCCAGGGTCGACAACGGCCTTTCCAACCAAACTCGCTCCATGCCTTTTGACGCATGGATCCCGGCGTGCGCCGGGATGACAGTACCGACGCCACCACACCCCGTCGTCCTGACGAAAGTCAGGACCCATGTTCAACAACGGCTTGTCCTACCAAACTCGCTCCATGCCTTTTGACGCATGGATCCCGGCGTGCGCCGGGATGACAGTACCGACGCCCCCACGCCCCGTCGTCCTGACGACAGTCAGGACCCAGGGTCGACAACGGCTTGTCCTACCAAACTCGCTCAATGCCTTTTGACGCTGACATCCCACCCCGCGCCAGGAAGACAGTGCACTGCCTACAAATGCCTGAAAAAATTCGGTACCTCACGAATATCCGGCACGATCCGGTCGGGCATCGCATCCTCGATCGGGCGCCCGAGGTTGTACCCATAAGGCACCGCCCAGCAGATCACCCCGGCCGCACGCGCTGTCGACACATCAATCTCGGAATCACCGATGAACAACGCCTCACCGCGGGTCGCTCCCAGCTCGTGCAAACAATGATCGATCACCGCAGGATCCGGCTTTTTGACTGACAGGGAATCACCGCAGATCACCAGATCAAACTGATCTTTCAGCCCATGTTTTTCCAGCACACGCTCCGTGAAACGGGTTTCCTTGTTCGTGACCACCGCCTGCTTCACACCGTAGTCGCGCGCTTTTTTCAGGGTGTCCAGCACATGCGGGAAAGGCGTGCTGGTCGTGCCTGCCGTCGCTTCATAGTGATGAATGAAACGCTCCATGACGTTCTCCCAGCTTACGGAAGCATCGCCGCAACTGGCTTCCCAGGCGCGCTTCATCAACCAGCCGGTGCCGTGTCCTATCCAACTGCGGACATCGTCTTCAGTCACGGGATCACAACCAAATTCAGCCAAGGTCAGGTTCACTGCCTGCGCGATCTCGCTCGCGGTATCAAGCAAGGTGCCATCGAGGTCATACATGACGACTGCCATAAAAATCTCCTTAGAGTGCTGCTGCCAGCGCTTCTTTGGTAACGCCCAGCACCTCGTACACCTGTGCCGCCGGCGCGGATTCGCCAAAGCGGTTAATGCCTATCACGGCGCCAGACAAACCGACATACTTGCGCCAGTAATCTGGATGCCCTGCCTCGATCGCCACCCGCTTGACACCGTCAAGCAATACATGCTGCTGCCACGCCACGGGCTGCGCATCAAAACGCGACGTGCAGGGCATCGACACCACGCGCACGCGGCGGCCTCGGGCTTTGAGCATCTGCTGAGCTTCCAGTGCGATCGACACTTCTGAGCCAGTGGCAATCAACACGGCTTCGGGCACGCCGTCACAATCCGAGAGCACATAAGCACCTCGCGCAATCAGCGCAGGATCAATGCCGCTCGACACTTGCGGTAGGTTCTGGCGCGAGAGCAGCAAAGCCGATGGCCCATCGTGACGCTCGAGCGCGCACGACCATGCGACAGCAGTCTCCAGCCCGTCACAGGGACGCCAGACATCCAGACCGGGAATCATTCTCAAGGTAGCAGCGTGTTCAATCGGCTGGTGCGTCGGACCATCTTCGCCCAGCCCGATCGAATCATGCGTAAGCACATGCACCACGCGCTGCTTCATCAGCGCACTCATGCGGATACCATTACGCGCATAGTCGGAGAACACCGCAAACGTGCCGCCATAGGGCAGCAAACCGCCATGCAGCGCCACGCCATTCATGATGGCTACCATGCCGAATTCACGCACCCCATACGAGAGGTAGTTGGCATCGCCCTCTTGATGACTGTGCCAAGGGCGGCTGGTCTTGCCGGCCGTGAGGTTCGAGCCCGTCAAGTCAGCCGAGCCGCCCAGTAGCTCGGGCATGCCGGCCACTAATAAGTCGAGCATCTGCTGGCTGGACTTGCGACTAGCGGTGGGAGCCGTGATGCCTCTGGCCAGATCAAATAATGCCGTTTTCAGCTGCGGCCACTCGGTAGGCAATTGACGGTTGGCCACCCGTTGAAATTCATGCGCAAGTTCAGGATGCGCTTTCTCATATTGGCTAAATTCATGCTGCCACTTCGCCTCCAGCGCCATGCCGCTGGGCTTTGCGCTCCATGCTGCGCGCAGGGTGTCCGGAATCTCGAACGGTGCGTGCGGCCATTTCAACGCTTCACGCGTGGCCTCGGTTTCTTTGTCGCCCAAGGGCGCACCGTGCACGTCATGCGTGCCCACCTTATTGGGCGAGCCCCAGCCAATCTGCGTGCGGCAGATAATCAGCGTCGGTTTGCCAATGACCTGTTTCGCCTCCAGCGTGGCTTTATCGACGGCCTCGGCGTCATGGCCATCAACCGGGCCGATTACATGCCAGCCATACGCCCTGAAACGCGCCGCCGTGTCATCGCGAAACCAGCCCTCGACATGACCATCAATTGAAATGCCATTGTCGTCATAGAAGCACACCAGCTTGTCCAGCCCCCAGACCCCCGCGAGCGAACACGCCTCATGACTGACACCCTCCATCAGACAGCCATCACCCAAAAACACCCAGGTGCGATGGTCAACGATGGCGTGCCCGGGTCGGTTGAAACGACGCGCGAGGATTTTCTCTGCCAGTGCCATACCCACCGCATTGGCCAAGCCCTGACCGAGTGGGCCGGTCGTGGTCTCAATACCGGGCGTGATATCGACTTCCGGATGCCCCGGTGTCTTGCTGTGCAGCTGACGGAAGTTTTTCAGATCATCCATCGACAGGTCGTAACCCGTCAGGTGTAACAGCGCGTAGATCAGCATCGCTCCATGACCATTCGACAGCACAAAGCGATCGCGATCAGCCCATTGCGGATTGGCCGGATTGTGCTTCAGATGCCGTCGCCACAAGACTTCAGCGATATCTGCCATGCCCATCGGTGCACCCGGGTGCCCTGAATTGGCTTGATTGACCGCATCGATAGCCAGAAAACGAACCGCATTGGCTAGTTCGCGGGAGGTGGCTTGGTTATGCTTCATGCGAAGTCCTTTTTTACAGTGAACCTTGCTTAACAAACGGCTGACTACTCAGGTGGTGCCAGCGCTTAGTCAGCCCGCGCATGCCGTCTACCTTCGCTGAGACTCAGGGTTGCCAACCCCCGACTCATCTGCGTTACAACGCGCGCTTTTTCCTGTCCATCAGCCGCAAAATCATGGGCGTAAAAATCAGCTGCATCGCCAGCCCCATCTTCCCGCCGGGGATGACGAAGGTATTCGGGCGCGTCATCCAGGAACGCTCGATCATCGATAGTAAATACGGAAAATCAATGCCCTTAGGATTCGCAAAACGAATCACGACCATGCTTTCGTCCGCACTGGGAATGTCTTTGGCGATAAAAGGATTCGAGGTGTCCACCGTGGGCACGCGCTGAAAATTGACATGCGTACGCGAGAACTGCGGGCAGATGTGCCGGGTGTAGTCCGGCATGCGGCGCAATATGGTGTCGAGCACCGCGTCCTGCGAATAACCGCGCATGTTCTGATCACGGTGCAGCTTTTGTATCCATTCCAGATTAATGATGGGCACCACGCCAACCAGCAAATCAACATGCTTCGCCACGTCGGCACCCTCACCCACGTAGCCACCATGCAGACCTTCATAGAACAGCAATTCGGCGCCCGCTTCCATGTCTTGCCAGGGCGTGAAGGTGCCCGGTGGCTGCCCGAACTCTGCTGCCTCGCCATCATCGTGAATATACTTGCGCACCTTGCCCGTGCCGCTCTCGCCAAACTCACGGAAGGTATCGGCCAGATCACCCAGCAGATTCGCATCCGGAGAAAAATGACTGAAGGCGAGATTGCCTTTGGCCTGCTGCTGCTTCATCTCTTCACGCATCGCCATCCGGTCGTAACGATGCATGGAGTCGCCTTCCAGAATCTGCGCCTTGATGCCCTCTCGGCGAAAGATATGCTGAAAACTCTTCATGACCGTGGTGGTGCCAGCGCCTGAAGAACCGGTGATGGCGACGATAGGATGTTTGACTGACACAATGGGCTCCGCGGTTTGTTGTAGTTTCCGTTGCTTGGTTTAGATTTACTTCATTGGTGGCTGCCTGCCAGGTCATGCATAGATCCCGGCCTTCGCCGGGATGACGATGCGTCGGTCGTTATGGAGCACACTGCGGCCTCATGCTTCACCGCGATGACACCCCACCCGTCGTTCCAGCGAAAGCTGGAACCCATGCTCACGCTCCCTGCACACCAGCTGCCTGCCAGGTCATGCATAGATCCCGGCCTTCGCCGGGATGACGATGCGTCGGTCGTTATGGAGCACACTGC
>OMID01000067.1 GCA_900299005.1 Oxalobacteraceae bacterium | reverse complement strand
CCCCTATGCCCCGACTCGCACTGGTCGTTAACGAGCCCCCACCCTACCGAATACCCGTCTTCAATCGTCTGGCTGCCCTGCCCGGCCTTGATGTGCGGGTGATCTTCTGTTGCCGGCGAGAGCCCAACCGGCATTGGAATCTGCCTGAAATTAAATTCGACCACATGTTCCTTCGCGAGCGGATACGCACCGTGAATGGTCGCTACATTCACAATAACCCTGATGTACTCATCGCACTCGGAAAATTCGATCCGCACGTGGTGGTGGGCAACGGCTTTAACCCCACGCATCTCTACGCCAGACTCTGGACACTGCTTCGCCGCCGCGCTTATGTGCCGATGACGGATGGAACGCTGACGTCAGAAAAAAATCTCGGCCCTATTCATCAGCGGCTACGGCGCTTTGTGTATCAGAGAGCCTCCGCGCTGATTGCTGCGAGCAAAGGGGGGCTGGCGCTGTACCGGAGCTATGGCGTGGATGACTGGCGTTGTTATCTTTCCTGTCTCTGCATCGACAACCGTCTTTATAAGTGCAACGCACAACAGCCATCAAAGCCCTGGGATTTTATCTTTTGTGGCCGTCTGGAATCCGGCAAGGCACCCGAGTTTGCGCTGCGTGTGGCCGAACAATGTGCACGACGGCTGGAACGGAAAATCCGCCTGCTCATTGTGGGATCAGGCAGCCTTGAGCAGTCGTTGAAGCAGCAGTCTGATCGGCTCTCAGACCTAATCGACACGCATTTCCATGGTTTCGCGCAGCAAGAGGAGTTACCTGCGCTGTATCAGTCTGCACGCTTATTTTTGTTTCCCACGCGTGCCGATGTCTGGGGAGTGGTGGCTAATGAAGCCTGCGCTGCGGGTCTCCCAGTAATCGTCTCGCCCCACGCCGGCGTGGCGGGAGAGCTTGTGGTTGATGGCAAGAACGGCTTCGTGCGCGAACTGGATTTGGATCAATGGACAGCGTGCGCACTCAAGCTGCTGCAACATCCTGCACGCTGTGCCGCGTTTGGGCGGCATTCAGAACTGCTGGTCGAGCCTTATCATTTTGATGCCGCAGCCCGCGGTATTGCCGAAGCCACTGATGCGGCACTCACGACAGCTGCAAAAAATCCTCAGGCCGTTGTCAGACGTCCGGCCTGATAGTCGCGTATGGCTTGTTCGATTTCGGCGACCGTGTTCATGACGAAAGGACCGTATTGCACTACAGGCTCGTTCAGCGGGCGTCCCGCCAAGAGCAGGAAACGCGCGCCGGCACTGCCCGCCGTAAATGCGGCGCAATCGCCATCCGAGAGCACAGCGCCGCTGTGCGTTGGCAGCACTCGAGTATCCCCGGTCAGCTGAAGGTCGCCCTCGAATACATAAGCCATCGCATTCAGTCCGCGCGGAACCGGCACGCTAAACGACGCACTTGCCGGTAACTGCACATCCAGATACATCGGCTCAGTCGTCAGGCCTGCGATCGGACCTTCGACTACTTGGTCAGTCAAAATCGCTGCGCCGGCGATCACCTTGACACGCCCACCCGAACCCAGTTCGCACACCGGTATTTCTTCAGCGGGTATGTCACGGTAACCGGCAGGTTTCATTTTTTCCTTGGCCGGCAAGTTGATCCAGAGCTGGAAGCCACGCATTCTGCCTTCTTCTTGCTGCGGCATCTCGGAATGAATAATCCCTCTGCCAGCGGTCATCCATTGCACGCCCCCACTTTTCAGATCGCCTTGATTGCCCAAATGATCTTCATGACGCATGTGACCGTCGAGAATATACGTGACCGTCTCGAAGCCTCGATGTGGGTGAGAGGGGAAGCCGGCGATGTAATCACCAGGATTTTCGGATGAAAATTCATCCAGCATCAGGAAAGGATCCAGTCGAGTACCCTCGCCGCTACCCAGACTGCGGCGAAGACGAACGCCAGCGCCGTCCGAGGTGTTGACGGCATTGATAATGCGAGCCAGCGTGCGGGCCATTGTGCCAGACATGATCATGCTCTCCTGAGGACTATTCTGAATGCTTGTTTTTCGAAGCCTCCATTGTAGCGTTACGTACCGCGCGCTGCCGGTATCGCCCCACGCTGGGCTTCCTCCCCCCAAAAGATCCTAGGGGGAAGCGGAATCAATCTCGTTGTATGGTCGGCCAGTCGCGCTGTGTGAGGCGCCAGCCTGTCACATGAGCGGCGTATCGCATGAACGCCTCGTTAATGAAAAATGCGCCCGTGCTGCTTTCTGCTTTGGAGTAGCTGCTCGAGTTTCTCTGGTCGGACAGGCTCACTAAAGAGATAACCTTGTACCCGATGGCAAGCTGTGCTGCGCAGAAAATTGAGCTGCTCCACAGTCTCTACGCCTTCGGCAACCACCTTGATGTTCAAGTCTTTGGCAAGTTTCACAATCGCGGAGACAATTGCAGAATCCTCGCGATCTCGGGGTAGGTTGTGTATCAGCGCCGGGTCAAGTTTGAGCACATCGACGGGAAAATCTTTTAGGAACGACAAGGTGGATATGCCCGTTCCAAAATCATCAATGCTGACAGAAACGCCAAGCGACTTCAGCTGGTCGAGCACGTTGCTCTTTTCCTCGCGCGCCATGACCAGCGCATTTTCATTCACCTCGATCTCCAGGAATTGCGGAGGCAAGGCAGCATATTCCAGCGCGGATCGCAGCACACCTGGAAACAAGGGATCCAGCAGCTGCAGCGCCGACACGTTGACTGTCATCCGAAATCCCGGCAAACCAGCCGCCCGCCATCGCCCCATCTGTATGCATGCGGCGCGTATCACCCAGGCGCCCAGATCATTAATGATGCCGGTCTCCTCTGCCAGCGAAACAAGTGCCTTGGCTGACAACAGCATCAGACCTTGATGACGATTGCGCAGCAAGGCTTCGACAGCAACGAAATCAAGCGTCTGCAGATCTATTTGAGGCTGATAGACCAGCTCGAAATCTCCCTGCTGCACTGATTGCCGCAACAGTTCTTCCTGTGTCTGCCGCAGCTGAACCTCTGTCAGCATGCTCGGTGCAAAGACGCGAAAGCGACTGCGGCCAGCCGCCTTGGCGCGATACATTGCCAGATCCGCTTTTTGCAGAAGATCGCCCGTATCGCGCCCGTCCTGAGGGTACATTGCAATTCCGATTGAGGCACCGCTCTTGACGACCTGGTTATCGATATCGTAAGTGCCAGCGAGTTCGCGTAATATGTTTTCGGCGATTAACTCTGCAGCTGCTAGCGATTTCAATCGAGTGAGAATCACCACAAACTCGTCACCGCCTAGCCGAGCAACCGTATCTGTCTCGCGTACGCATTTCTGCAAACGCTGCGCGACGAGCCGCAAAAGTTCATCGCCCGCATGATGTCCGAGATGATCATTGATCGATTTGAATCGATCCAGATCGAGTAGCAGTACGGCCACCCGCGTACTGTCACGATCGGCGTTAAGCAGCGCTTCGTGCAGATGCTCCATGAATCGAGCGCGATTAGGAAGGCTGGTTAATGGATCGTGATTAGCCAGGAAAAAGACATTTTGCTCCGCAAGCCGTCTTTCGGTATTGTCACGCATGATTTCCACAAAGCCTTGGACGCGCCCTTCGGAATCATGTAGCGCGCCAAGCGTCCCAGAGCACCAGAAACGCTGCCCATCTTTACGAACGCGCCAATTATCTTCCTCAGTGCGGCCGTCCAGCATGGCTTGCCTTAGTAGTCGCTGTGGCTCGCCTTTTTCTTTATCATCCGGCGTAAAAAATATCGATACGTGGCTCCCTACAATCTCGGCTTTTCGATACCCCAAAATTCGCTCGGCGCCGGGATTCCAACTGGTCATGTGGCCAGATCTGTCGAGCATGAAGATCGCGTAGTCGGTGGTTCCCTCCACCAGCAAGCGGAAATGCTCCTCGGTTCGTTGTAGTTCCTGCAAAGCGCGTCGGCTCTCGGTCACATCTCGGAAGACATCCACCGCGCCAACGATCTTGCCATCCTCACCTTTTAATGGCGCAGCAGAGTGACTTAACATGACCGACAAGTCACGACGACGATCGTATAACGACAACTCACGACCAGCGATCGTCTCCCCTTTCAGCGCTTGCATCAGAGGGTGCTGGTGCCAGAGACGAAAATTCTCTTTCTTTCTGTCGTCACCCGCATGAATATGGCGCATTTGCGAGATTTTTGTGAGCGGTTCGTTCAACTTCAGCATTTTTTCTGCCGAATGATTCACCAGTAGTGCCTTACCATCCTGATCGCAGACAATCACACCTTCTGTCATGCTGTCGAGTATCAATCGTAATATCTCTGTTTTCTGCTTGAGGGACCGGTCATAATTGTATTGGTCAGTAACGTCAGTGGCGACACAAACAAGCTGCCTGAGCTTGCCCTCGGGAGTGCGTGGACCCGGTGCTGCTTTCACATGTAATCGACGCCACTGTTGATCTTTAACTCGGACACGGTAATCGAATTCGCAGATGTCATGCGCCTTCAGATCGGCAAGTGTGTTACGCCATGTACGTAAACTCTCAAGGTCTGCGGGATGAAAAAGAGACGCATGACGTCCGAATCCAGCCTCAAGAAACATCTCAGTATCGAGACCCAGTAAGCTCGTCAGGCGTGCGTTACAGTAAATATGTCTTTGTTCGAATAGATCATGCACAAAAACCAATTCAGGGAGTAACGCGATGAGCTGATCGATAGACACGGTACCTTCGGCACCGGGCGCTTGCAAAGCAGGCTCGGGGAAATCATTCTTTGTTGTATTCAATTACAATCCAGCAGAAGACTTTGGTCAGACGCGAACATACGCTCACACCAGTGATGATGAGCCTGTTCCCATGTAATAAAGACCCATCGGGTCTCAAAACCTACCTTTTTAGGTCAATGACAAGTTGGCGACGCCAGCGACTTCATGCGATAAGTTTCTAGATCCGTATGATGGCGCGGAGCTAAAGCCTAGGCAGCAATCTTGAGTGCTTATTTGATTGATGAAAATCAATAATTTTTAATCTGAATAAATTTCCGTCTGCTGATGGCAGGCGATTCTCGTACTGGACTGGCATGGATTACCCGGTAATTGACAGCATCGTGTCACCCGAAGGCAGACTGGATCTTTTGTCCAGGGCGGAAATCGCTCGTCTGCTCGATCATGGACAAACCGGCCTTTATCAAAGCTTTCGCAATTGCGCGCTGGCGGTGTTAAGTACAGGAAACTATCTCGACAATGGGAAAGCCCTGATGGAGCGCTATGCCTCTTTCGATATTCGGGTTGTCCACAGGGAGCGAGGCATCAAACTCGAAGTTCGCGGGGCGCCAGCATCGGCCTTTGTGGACGGTGAAATGATCAAGGGTATACGTGAACATTTATTTGCCGTCTTACGCGATATTATTTTTACCGCCAGCGAGCAAACCACATCGGAGGAGAGTCTGCCTGATAGCGCCCGCCTGACTGATTTTGTATTTCATATTTTGCGTAATGCCGAGGTAATGCAGCGCTCTGATCCAAATCTGGTGGTGTGCTGGGGTGGTCACTCGATATCACGTAGCGAATACGAGTATTCGAAGCAAGTGGGTTACGAGCTTGGCTTACGAGGGCTGGATATTTGCACTGGCTGTGGCCCAGGTGCCATGAAGGGGCCAATGAAAGGGGCAACGATAGGTCATGCGAAACAGCGGATTGCCAGAGGACGCTATCTTGGTTTTTCCGAGCCCGGCATCATTGCCGCCGAATCGCCCAATCCTATCGTCAACAATCTAGTTATCCTGCCAGATATTGAGAAACGCCTTGAGGCCTTTGTGCGAGCCGGTCATGCGATTGTCGTATTCCCCGGTGGTGTGGGTACGGCCGAGGAAATTCTTTACTTGCTGGGCATTTTGCTGCATCCGAAAAATGATAAGCAGCCTTTCCCGCTGATTTTCACGGGTCCGGAAGAATCAGCCTCTTATTTTTCGCTTATTCATGACTTCATCGGACAAACCTTGGGGCCCAGAGCACAAGCGTTGTACAAAATTATTATTGACGATCCCGTTGGTTTGGGGCGGGCGGTGCAAGCCGGCGTGGGTCGGGTCAGGGAATTTCGCAAGTCCCATGGCGATGCTTATTATTTTAACTGGAAGCTGCATGTCGATCATGCCTTCCAGCGACCATTCATTCCGACGCATGAAGCCATGCGGTCCCTGTTTCTCCACACGCAGCAGCCTGCCCATGAATTAGCGGCCAATCTCAGGCGTGCTTTTTCAGGGATCGTCGCTGGTAATGTGAAGCTCCAAGGCATACAGGCGATTGAAAATCATGGTTTATTCGAGATTCAGGGCGACATGGGAATAATGTCGCGGCTGGACGAATTGCTCTCCGCTTTCGTTGATCAGGGTCGCATGAAACTGCCGGGTTCGGTGTACAAGCCTTGTTATCGAATCATACGCTGAGAGATTAGGTGACTCGATGTTTTAGCTTGGCACTTATCTTGTTAGGTCGCTGGCGGCGGTAAATGGCCCCATCAGTAAACCGATCAGCGCGAATTAAGCAGCAACAATCAGAGTTTCTTTCATCGGGGATCTGCAGATAACAAATCGAGTTCTACTGGGCCGAGATGACACCACGCTCCCTCGATTAATCCCAGAGCATCCAATGTGAGTCCCCCAATGGCAATGCGTTGCAGAGCGCTGCAGTGATTGCCGGCCGCTGCCAACATGCGCTTGACCTGATGGTATTTACCCTGTTCGATTACGATTTCCAATTGGTGCTCACCGCGCGGTTCACAGCATTGCGCTGCAAGCGGCAATGGTTCATCAGCCAGCTTAACGCCCTCAAGCAGTGTTTGAACGAGCGTAGTGCTTACCGGGTCATGCGTGGTTGCCAGGTAGCGCTTGGGTACATGCCGCTTGGGTGAAGACATCGCATGATTGAAATTGCCATCATCCGTCATGAGGAGTAAGCCAGTGGTATCGTGATCCAGTCGGCCAATTGCCTGTACACCACGCCAACTGAGCTGTTCTGGCAGCAGACTCATCACGCCGGGATGATGACTAGGTTTGCGTGAGCATTCGATGTTGGGCGGCTTGTTCAGCGCGAGGTAGATAAATTCACGGTATTCCCATTCTTCCTCAAACAGGGTGAAGCGCAGCCCTGCTGTGTTGAAACTCTCCCGATAGTCGGTGATGGTCATGCCCCTAATGCTGACCTCGCCCTCTTCAATCAGTTGCCGGCACCACTTTCGGGTGCCGAAACCCTGAGATTGCAGTATGCGGTCGAGCGTCAGTGTTTTCATGATGGCAGCCTAGCAGAGACAGCGATGCCGGGTGGGACAAGCGGCAGCGACATTTTGGTGCTCTGGTTGGAGGCTCCATCAAAATGCCGCTGGCCGCGTTGGGGCCACCTTGCCAGCGACTGCGCTGTTTCGTCGCGCTCATTTTGATAGCGCCTCTTCATGTTTTTCCTGATTCGTTTCATCCGCCACAGCGGGATCGCTCGGCGGCGTTCCATGGCGCGACTTCTCACCCGACGGGACATCGGCTCGTGCCTGCCAGTGCTGGAGAAGGCCAACGATGCGGGTTCGCTCTTGAGATTTGGCGAAATCAACCGCATCCAAACCGAGTTCATTCTTTAGTAATACATCAGCCCCCTCTTCGAGCAACATCAGCACGACCTTCTCGTGGCCTGCGCGCGCGGCCATCATCAATGGCGTGGTCTTGTTAGGAGATTCGGCGTCGATATATGCCGAATGCTCAAGCAGATGTCGAACGATGGAGAGACTGCCAGAAGCGGCTGCATAATGCAGAGCGGTCCAGCCTGGTCGATTGATTTCGGCACCTTTTTCTACCAGCCGCAAAGCGGCGGCAGTCTCGCCGTTGAACGCAGCAATCATCAGCGCAGTATCGCCATTGCGGGAGCGAGCATTGAGTTCAATGCCGGTTGCGTCCAAGAGCAAGCCAAAGACTTTCCAGGATTTTTTCCTTACTGCCAGTATCAATGCCGTGTCAAATCGCTCGGGCTCGATGGTGTTGGGATCAAAACCCCGCTGCAGCAGTTGCCGGCAGCGATTTGCATCGTCGAGATGAATCGCATCGAACCACTCCGCATAAGAATCCGGTTTTTTTGAGAAAGGCTCCAGCAGGCGCTCCAGACCCGGTAGAACAGCAGCCGCCAGCAATTCTCTCCGAGCTGGGTCATGCCCTTCTTGGCAGATCTTGTCGGCATTCATTCTTGAACCGGAATGCGAAACAGATCACGGAAATTGCGCGTCGTGGCTTCCGCCAGCTTCGCCAAGGGTACTTCTTTGAGGTCAGCCAGAAATTCGCCCACATGCCGGACAAAGCCCGGTTCATTGGTCTTGCCGCGCTTGGGTACCGGCGCAAGATAGGGTGAATCGGTTTCTATCAGCATGCGCTCAAGAGGAACGGCGCGCGCCACAGCCTGCAGCTCCTTGGCATTCTTGAACGTGACGATGCCGGAGAATGAGATATAAAAACCCATCGCCATCGCTGCCTCGGCGACTTCCAAGCTCTCGGTAAAGCAATGCATGACGCCGCCTATCCCACCCGAATCGGTCCCTGCTTTTTCTTCACGCATGAGTCGCAAGGTGTCTTCAGAGGCAGATCGGGTATGAATAATCAGGGGCTTGCCACTTTCTCGCGAGGCGCGAATATGCACCCTAAAGCGCTCACGCTGCCATTCGAGATCGCCATGCAGGCGATAGTAGTCGAGTCCGGTCTCGCCAATGGCCACAATGCGGGGGTGTGCGGCCAGCGCCACCAGTTCAGGCACGGTAGGTTCGGTGGTGTCTTCATAGTCGGGATGCACGCCCACTGAAGCATAGATATTTGAATGCGTTTCCGCCAGCGCGAGCACTCTCGGGAATTCCGGCAAGGTTACGGACACGCACAAGGCTTCGCTCACCTGATTGGTTCGCATGGTGTCGAGTATCTGTGGCAAGCGGTCAGCCAGCTCGGGAAAATCAATATGGCAATGGGAATCGACGAACATGATCACGACGGCCGTTGAATGGCGCAATGGGCGTATTGTACGCCGGGCCCCGGCGCATCACATGGTATGGGTTGGCCGGGAGGCGCCCAGCGAGGTACCCAGCAATGCTTCGATTCTTTTTCTCAGAGAGCGTCCGGCTTCATCGTCCGTGAAATGCACGCCAAATCCTTGGGTTCGATGATTACCCGCCCCAGCGGGAGTGATCCAGACAATTTTTCCTGACACCCGATATCGCTGCTCATCCTGCATCAGTGCCAGTAAGAGGAAAACTTCATCGCCCAGCCGGCACGCTCGGCTGCCTGGCACGAAAAGACCTCCGTGCTTGAGAAAAGGCATGTACGCCGCGTAGAGCGCGGCACGATCGCGAATCGCAAGCGACACGACAGACGGACGACATGGGTTATCAGCAGCCGAAGGCTCATGCATGGCAGGGACTTTCAGAATAATAAATACAAAACACGCCGATGCATCAGCAACACACTGCCAGCGAGTCGCGTCTAGAAACGGTGCTCAGACTTTGCTGCGCGATGGGCGCATCAGACGGACATAATCCAGCAGCATGTCCTCGATGAAAAGTCTTGCAGACAGTGGATGATCTGCCACTGCGCGACGTGAGCCAGCCTCACGCACCGCTTGTTGAAGATTTTCTGTGCTTAACCGTGCGGAAAGCGCCTCGAGGTTCTTGCGATGATGCGGGTAGTAGCGTACCCGTCCCGCGAGCTTTACGGTCAGCAGGTCATAGAGCCAGCGCTGCTGCCATGCGACAAGCTGCGATAAAGCGACTTTCTGTAGCCGCTCGGCCACGATCAGCGCCGCGGCTGCGTCCGGCCGTGCCAGATGGGAGAGCCATTCTTCCTGTGCCTTGGCGAACTCTCCCTCAGAGGCCGCCAGTGCAGCAAGTGGCGCACCTCCTTGCTCTGCGAGCCAGCGCGATGCATCGCTCACCTGTTGTGATTCCAGCCAGCGGAGTGCTGCTTCAGCGGCTGGCAATGGCAGGGGAAACTGGCGGCACCGTGACAGGATAGTCGGCAACAGGCGGTCCATCCGATGAGTGACCAGCAAAAAAACCGTGTCGGGAGGGGGCTCTTCAAGCGTTTTTAACAGCGCGTTTGCCGAGGCGGCGTTAAGCGCCTCGGCCGGATAAAGCATGACCACTCTCAGACCCGCACGATGCGTGGAGACATTCATGAAGGTGGCGAGGGAACGGATTTGCTCTATCCGGATATCTCGCGAGGGAGTCTTGCTGGCAGAAGATTTTTTTGTGCTGCTTTCCTCAGGCTCTGGGTTGTTTTCTTCGTCTTCTGCCTCCAGCGCTTCGGGGCGAACCCGGCGGAAGTCAGGATGGCTGTACTGCACAACCCAGCCACACGAGGCGCACTGGCCGCATGCGTGGCCTTCGACATCCGGGCTCTCGCAGAGCAGAGATTGCGCGGCATGGCCGGCAAAGGCCACCTTGCCTATGCCTTCGGCACCATGGAAAAGGATGGCATGAGGCAGACGCTCGCGCATCTGCTGCCAGCGTTGCCAATCGGCGATCTGCCAGGGATACAGAGATTCAGTCATGGCCAGGTTTTATCTAGAGCGCTGCAACGAGTTGCTCCAGCTGCCGGCTGACGTCGTCCAGGGGCTGGCTTGAGTCAATAACACGCATACGTTCCGAAAACTCTTGTGCGCGCTGAAGGTACACTCGACGAACCTCAGCAAAAAAATTCTGCTGCTCTTGCTCGAATTTATCCAGCGTGCGGTGCTTGTCCAGTCGCTGTCGAGCGATATCAAGCGGCACATCAAACAGCAGCGTAAGGTCGGGCTGAATACCGGGATGCACCCACTGCTCCAGTAGGCGCAGTTTTCCAGCGGCAATTTGCGACCACCGCCCTGATAGGCAAAGCTGGCATCGGTAATTCGATGAGAAATCACCCAGTCGCCGCGCTCCAGCGCGGGCAGGATGAGTTGAGCGATGTGTTCCCGACGGGCGGCAAACATCAGCAGTGCTTCCGTTTCAAGGTGCATTGTTTCGTGCAGCAACAGGTCTCTGAGACGCTCTCCGAGTGGCGTACCACCGGGCTCGCGCGTGGTGATCACGGTCTTGCCCTGTGCGCGAAGAAAGGCAGCGATACCGTCGACGTGGGTGGACTTGCCCGCGCCATCAATACCTTCTAGCGTGATAAATTTTCCTCTGGCCATGAATGCGAAAGCGTGTTAACGGATAGTTTTGCGTCAGCGCAGAGTTTTACTGCGAGTTGCGTTGATAGCGATTCACTGCCCGGTTATGATCCTCGAGATTTTCCGAGAATTCGCTGCTACCGTCACCCCTGGCAACGAAATAAAGATCCTTGCCCTGAACCGGATTCAATGCAGCGTCAATCGCGGCCCGCCCCGGTAAGGCAATCGGTGTCGGTGGCAAACCTGGGCGAAGATACGTGTTATAGGGCGTATCGGTCAGCAAATCCTGTTTGCGTATGTTGCCATCAAAGCGCTCACCCATACCGTAAATCACGGTGGGATCGGTCTGTAGGAGCATTCCACGGCGCAGGCGATTGATGAACACTGACGCTATACGCTTGCGCTCCTCTGCCTTGCCGGTTTCCTTTTCTACGATAGACGCCATGATCAAGGCTTCATAGGGGTTATCGTAGGGCAGCTCGGCAGCCCGTCCGTCCCAGGCTTGCCTGAGTTTTTTCATCAACTGCTGATGCGCTTGCAGATAAATCTGCAGGTCGCTGCTGCCGCGCTCAAACACATAGGTGTCCGGATAAAAAATACCCTCGGGATGCGGGAAGCCTGGCGCCACTTTATCCAGTAGCTGTTCGAGGCTGAGCTCTGCGCTGTCATGGCGCAACCACTGCTGCCGAGCCAGCTCGGCGCGCATTTGCTGAAAAGTCCAGCCCTCGACAATGGTAAGCGACTCCTTGATTGTAGTGCCCTTGACCAGCATATCCACGAGTCCCAACGGAGTCGTTCCCGGCATCAGCCGGTAGCTTCCCGGCTTGATGACACTGCCTTTACCCAGTCCGCGCGCGAGAAACTCCATCAAGAGGGGGTGCGCTGGCACGCCGGCCGCCTGCACTTGCCTCATCGCAGAACGCAAGCCGCTGCCGGATGTGATGCTGAACTCTACCGGAACGCCTCCGGTCGCAATGAGTGGGTCGCGCGTCCAGTAAACAAGGAATGCACTGGCAGTCATCACCACTAGCACGCCCAGCGCGATAATCTTCTTGAACACCCCGGCTCCCCCTCATTGCAGGTCCGGGCAGCCGGGCCTGTTGACTATTGAGCATCGACGCAATTTTTCATGCGCCTCTATAATCAGAAAAGTGAGTAATGATAGCGTCCAATGGCAGACGCCCCCGATTTCATGACTGAGCAACAAGGTTTTATCTCTTTACTTTCGGATCTCGGCGTAATCCGGGCTTCGGGCGAAGATGCCCGTCACTTTCTTCACAACCAGCTGACCAATGACATCGACCATCTTACGGCCGACGAGGCCAGGCTGGCTGGTTACTGCTCGCCCAAAGGCCGCTTGCTGGCCAGTTTGCTGACATGGCCGACGGATGACGGGATCCTCATGATCTTGCCTCGGAGTGTCTTGAGCGGTTTTCAGAAGCGTCTGCAAATGTTCATAATGCGCTCGCAGGTGCGACTCGAAGATGTCAGTCATTTGCTGGCCGCAGTGGGTATCGGGATACCCGACACCCGGCAATTGACCGCCCTGCCAGAGCTGCCCTACCGCACCCTGCCAGTGGCCGGCGGACGGCTGATTCGCCTGAGCGACAGTCCTGGATGGCGACGGGCGCTCTGGGTCGGACCCGTCGCGCAGCGCGAGGCATGGCTTGCGACCTTGCCTGCCGGGGTGTCGGAGCGGCCAGAGTCTTTCTGGCGCTGGCTTGAGATCCGGGCGGGTGTTCCGCAAATTCTTGAGGCCACGCGCGAGCAATTCGTCCCTCAAATGGTGAATTTCGAGCTTGTCGGCGGTGTGAACTTTCGCAAGGGCTGCTATCCGGGACAAGAAGTCGTGGCCCGCAGCCAGTATCTCGGAAAACTGAAACGCCGGATGATGCTGGCCAGCCTCGAGGTTCCGGATCCTCTCATCGCTGCGCCAGGAACCGAGGTATTTTCTGCCGCAGATCCCGCTCAGCCTGCGGGAATGATCGTCAATGCCGAACCGGGACCCGACGGTCATGTCGACTGCTTGGTAGAGATAAAAACCGATGCTCTTGAAGGATCCGTTCACGTGGGCACTGCTGAGGGCCCGCTGCTGACATTCGGCGTTCTGCCCTATTCGCTAGAGATGACCGTCTGAGATGGATATTTATGTTTATTACCGTGTTCCTGAGGCAAATACGCTCATGCTTCGGCCGCGGCTTCAATCCCTGCAACAGTCGCTTGCCGAGGAATACACCATTCAGCACAGCCTGAAGCGTCGGCCGGAGCCGAGCGAAGGTTGCCAGACCTGGATGGAGGTTTATCATCAAGTGCCTGAAGATTTTGCCGCCGCACTCCACAAGGCTGTTGACGACCATGGTCTGATGGCACTGATTCGCGGCGAGCGGCATGTCGAAGTTTTTGTGGATGTCGATACATGTGCCTGATTGTCTTCGCGTGGAAGCTGATGCCCGAATGCCCGCTGGTGCTGGCCGCCAATCGGGATGAATTTTTCAACCGCCCATCGCAACCAGCGCATTGGTGGGATGACCATCCCTTCGTGTATGCCGGTCGCGATCTGGAAGCCGGCGGCACCTGGCTGGGTGTGAATCGCTCAGGTCGGTTTGCGGCGCTGACGAATATTCGCAAGGGCAGCGACAAGCGCCTTGACGCTCGTTCTCGAGGCGAGCTGGTTGCGAAGTTTCTGCAATCGGATGTCAGCGCTGAGGATTACCTCGTGAATGTGAAGGACCATGCTGCTGAATACAACGGCTTCAATCTTCTGCTTGGCGACCACCAGCGCAGCTTCTGGTTCAGCAATGAAGGAGAGACCTCCACCCAGCAGCTGGAGCCCGGCATTTATGGGTTGTCCAACGGCTCGCTAGATACGCCCTGGCCGAAGGTGCTGCGCTCCAAGGCGCAATTTTCCAGCCTGCTGTGTCAGGGCGCACCTGATGATGCGTATTTTGAGATGCTGGCTGACACGACGCGCGCTGCGGACGGACGCCTTCCGGACACCGGCGTCTCGCTCGACTGGGAGCGTTTGTTATCGCCGATTTGCATCGAGTCTCCGGACTACGGCACGCGCGCATCAACGCTGCTACGGGTGGGTAGCGGCGGGCAGGCCCAGCTGATAGAGCGCGTGATTCGTTAACGCGTTGGCAGATCCCTCAGATAAAGCACATTCGCATCAGGCGGTGGGGCATGTCTGCTTCGATGAATTCCTCGCCCTCGACGATAAAACCCTGACGCTCATAAAACGGGATGGCGTGAGTCTGTGCATGTAGGGCGAGGGCTTGGTGGCCATCCCGCCTGGCATGCTCAAGCAGGGCTCGCAGCACCTGCTTGCCTATGCCTTTCCCGCGCAGCGATTGGCTCACTGCCATGCGTCCGATATGGCCGTCAGGCAGCAGGCGTCCCGTCGCCACCGCGTGCCCCTGCTCGTCGTAAGCCACGGCGTGGGTACTGACCTCATCGCCTTCATCCCACTCCAGTTCGATGGGGACATTCTGCTCAATCACAAAGACTTCGATACGCACCTTCTGCGCATCCTCGCGCAGGCTGTTCCAGTCGCCAATGACGATGCGTGTTTTCATTACTTGGGGTTATTCACGCGCGGATAGGTTGTGCTTTTTCAAAACGACTCAGCACATCACGCCAGTCTTGCGGAACTGGCACGCTTTTTCGCACCCGACTGTCAGCATGCACATACATCATGTCGCCTGATACCAGTAACTCATCGCCCTTGAAAATTTCCAACACAAATCGCATCGAGCTGCGGCCAAGCTCCGAGCAACGCACGCCAATGTCAAGCACGTCGTCAAAGCGAGCCGGCGCATGGTATTCGATACCAGCCTTGCGCGCGAAGAGTTCCAGACCTGCCTCAGACTGTGCAAGCACGTCAGGAAGCCCTGTCTCGCGCCAGTACTCTGTAAAGGCGACATCGAAGTAATTCAGGTAATTACCATTGAAGACAATCGCCTGCATGTCGACCTCCGACCAGCGTACACGCAGCGAATGAAAAAAAGAAAAATCCTGTTTGGCCATCGGTAGTCTCGGCACCTCAGCAGGAGGTTTATTCGTAAAGGAATCGTTCAATCAGCTCGGTGACGCGCTCGGGTTCTTCGTGCACCACCCAGTGCGTCGCTTCGGGTAATCGCTCAATGATCAGGTCATCCACCAGTACGGGGAGTTCATTGAGCAGTTGCGGCAGCAAAGCCTTGTCTTGCATGCCCCAGATCACGCGTACCGGAAGGTGACAATGAAAATCTGCCGGGTTCAAGGATAATTTGCCCGCGCCGGGATCCTCGGCCGTCGGTGGATACAGAGGTGTCGCTCGGTAGTAATTGACGCCACCGGTTAAGCCACGTGCCCAATGGGCATGGTAACGCTGGCGGGTGGCTTCATCGAACCAGTGATCTGATGGCCTGCCCATCCCGAGCATCAGCTGCTCCATGACCCGAAACTGGTCTTTCGCCAGCGCTTTTTCCGATCCGCTTGCGCGCAGCCAGTTCATGTAGGCGCTGGCTTGCTGCTGCAGGGGGTCACTGGCCAAGGCCTTTGCAAAAAGATAGGGATGCGTTGCGTTGATGATGATCAGGCGGCTAAGCAAGTCCGGTTGGTTGATGGCGATGTTCCAGGCGATGGCTCCACCCCAGTCATGCGCGACCATGACACAGCTGCGGTAGCCCAGATGGGCAATCAGCTGTTCAATATCCTGCGTAATCAGCTTGGGGCGGTAATCCGAGACCTCATGGGGCATATCCGATAAATTGAATCCGCGCAGATCAGGCGCCACCGCGAAGTAACGGTCTCCGAATGCCTTGAGCTGTTCATGCCAGGCAAACCAGAATTCCGGAAATCCGTGCAGGAAAAGCAGCAGCGGCTGACCACGTTCCCCAGCACTTGCGTAGTGAAGGCGAATACCATTCGGCAGTGAGGCATATTGCCCATCCTGTACGAGGGCGCTCATCCGGCTTCACCCTTGAGGCCGGCTTGCAGTTTCTCGCGTACATGCGGCACTGCCTCATAGGGATCTCCGGGATTGCGCCCGGCGAGAATATCTTCCATACGTCGTTGCACATTGCCCAGGGCACCGGGATGCGAATAGACATAGAAGACCTCGTTGCGTACCGCATCAAAGGTTCGTTGCGCAACCTCGCTCGCGGTGACTTTGCCGGATGAGACCGCCTTCTCCAGCACCGTTTGCGAGATTTGCTGGCTGACGGTGGGCTTACCGCTGGTCTGCACATCAGCAGGCCGGTGCTTGTGCGACTGGCTGATACCTGTTTGCACGAAGTACGGGCACAAGACCGAAACACCAATTGGTGCCTCCACCAGCGACAAATCGTGATACAGACTTTCGGAGAGCGATACGACTGCATGCTTGGACACGTTATAAATCCCCATCGTCGGCGGGTTGAGAAGACCCGCCATGGAAGCGGTGTTGACGATATGTCCTTCGTAGTCGGGGTTATTCTTTGCGCAGTCGAGCATGATGGGTGTGAAAATACGCACGCCATGAATCACGCCCCACAGGTTCACGCCGAGCACCCATTCCCAGTCTGCCTCGGAATTTTCCCAGACCAGCCCCCCTGCGCCAACGCCCGCATTGTTGAACACCAGGTGAATCGCACCGTACGCAAGCAGGGTTGTTTTTGCCAGTGACTCAAGCTGGTCTGCCTTGCGTACGTCGCAGAGCTGTGCAACTACCTCCGCACCCGTCTTGCGCAGAGCACTGGCGGTGGCCTCGAGCGCTTCTTGCTGCACATCGGCCAGAACCAGCTTCATGCCCAGTTGTGCGCCTGCCTGCGCGAATTCTTTTCCGAAGCCGCTGGCAGCCCCGGTGATGACCGCGACGCGGCCACTAAAATTCTTCATGGTCCCCTCAGATCAGTCTGACCAATTGTTGCCCAAAATTTTTTCCGTGCAAAAGACCAACGAATGCCTCCGGTGCGGATGCGAGCCCTTCCGAGATGGACTCCCGAAACTTCAGCTTGCCACTCGCGACAAGATGACCGAGTTCGCCTAGCCCGGTTGGCCACAAATCCATATGTTCGGATACGATAAATCCCTGCATCATCAGCCGCATCGACAGCACCACGTGCAGGTTATGCACTGGCATGGGTTGCCCGTCATACCCTGATATCAGACCACACAGTGCAATACGACCGTAGGGATTCATTCTCGCCAATACGGCGTCCATCACAGCGCCGCCCACGTTCTCGAAGAGCCCGTCAATGCCCTCAGGCGCCGCTGCTTTGATGTCCTTGAACAGATTGCCACCCTTGTAGTCGATGCAGGCGTCAAAACCCAATTCATCGATGACATAGCGGCATTTGTCCTTGCCGCCAGCAATCCCCAAAACGCGGCAACCCTTGTGCTTGGCAAGCTGTCCCAGCACGCTACCCACTGCGCCACTGGCCGCAGTGACTGCAATTGTCTGACCCGCTTTGGGTTGAATGATCTGGTTCAGACCATACCAGGCCGTCATGCCGGGCATGCCGACGGCACCGAGGTAGGCAGACAGCGGGATGTCGCGGGTATCGACCTGTTTGAGTAGTGTGCCATCTGACACCCCCATCTCACTCCAGCCCAACATGCCGACCACCTTATCGCCGACCTTGAACTTCGGATGCTTCGACTCGATGACTTCGCCAGCCGTACCACCAATCATCACCTCGTCCAGCGCCTGGGGGGCTGCATAGCTCTTCACGTCCTCCATGCGCATCCGCATGTAAGGGTCGAGTGAGAGAAAATGATTGCGCACGAGCAGCTGGCCTTCCGAGATCGCCGGCACGGTCTTGCGCTCGAGACGAAAATTGTCTGGCGTGACTGCCGAGCCTTTGGGTCGTGACGCCAGTACGATCTGCTGATAGGTGCTCATGTCTTCTCCTTTTCAGAGCTTGCGGGCGATATCTAGCCGCTTGATGTACTTGAACGTACCCATGGCCTTGGCCACCAGTCGGTCGCCGTCGCGAATCTCGCCTTCGCAAAAGCACATGGTCGTCGAGCGGTGAAATGCATGACCGCTTGCGATAATTCGACTCCCTGGTTTACCGCCAGGCTGCAAAAAGCTGGTCTTCATTTCAACCGTGACGGCAGCGCGCGCCTCGGGATCCAGCGAACGTCCGGCCAGTGACATCACTACATCAAGCAGCGTCATGCTGATGCCACCATGGGTGACATACCAGCTGTTCATATGGCGGTGCTCAAGGGTTAATGCAATTTCTGCGCGACCGCCTTCCATACGGACGAATTCCACCCCCAGATGCTCTGGAAAAGGAATCTCAAAGGGAAACGTGCTGGCCGTGCTCATCAGATGGTGACGGACGAGACGCCGCCGTCTACCGCGAGCGTTTGCCCTGTAATGTGTTTACCGGCGTCGGTGGCAAATAACAGTACCGCGCCCTTCAGATCTTCATCGTCACCCAGCCGGCGCAGAGGCGCACGCTGGGCAGCAGCGTCGCCCATTTTCTCCAGCAGACCGCGAGACATCTTGGAGGGAAAAAATCCTGGTGCGAGCGCATTGACAGTAATACCGTACTTACCCCACTCCCCAGCCAACGCTCGGGTGAAATTGATGACGGCTGCTTTCGAGGTGTTATAGGCCAGCGTCTGCATTTCAGGGCCATTGCCCGACAACCCGGCGATGGAGGCGATATTCACAATGCGACCATATCGTCGAGGAATCATCGATTGTTTCCCCACGGCCTGAGAGAGCAGGAAAAGACTGCGGACATTCAGGTTCATCACTTTGTCCCAGGCCTCCAGAGGATGATCCTCCGCCGGCGCGCCCCAGGTCGCGCCGGCGTTGTTGATCAAAATGTCGATGTGGCCGAGCTGCTTCAAGGCGGCATCGACTAGTGGCGCTACGGCACTCTCTTTGGAGAGATCGGACGCCACAGCAAGCACCTCAATGCCCCGCTGCTTCAGATGGGCAACGGCCTGATCCAGCTCGGCTTGTTTGCGGGATGTGATCACCAGCCGGGCACCTTGTTCTCCCAGTGCTTCGGCCATTTGAAGTCCCAGTCCGCGTGAGCCACCCGTGATGAGTGCCGTCTTGCCGTCGAGATTGAATAATTCTTGTAGGGTGTGCATAAGTCGCCTGCTTTCTTTTTAAAACCTATCTCGTTAGGACGCTGGTGGCGTTGTCACTGCCTTGCCAATACCTTGCCTTACGTCGGGACTGTCTGCGGCATTGTCGCCTTGCCATCACCCTAACGAGATAGGTTCTTCATGTTTTTTATCGCCTTGGAAATCGCTGATGAATTAACCACCGCAAGAGTTCTCCTTTCGGGAATAGTGGCAAGCTTTTGATGCGGCAGGCTCGCCATAAAATGGCATTTTTCGGTGTCTCCCTTGCTTCCAGTTCCAGTTCCAGCGCCAGTCTCAGTGCACTTCATAATCCATGCATTGCCGTGCCTGACGGACAGCGGCCACAAAGGGCTTGAGGGCGACATGCTTGGGGTGGTTTTGGTAAGCGTTCAGTGCCACGGTCGACTCAAATTCCGAGTAAAGCAGAATATCGTAAGTGCATTCCAGGCCCGACTGTGCCGTCGCCACCTCGAATTTCAACATGCCAGGCACAAGGTTCGCACAGTCATCGAGCAAGGCTTTCATTTTGGCGACATTGACTGATTTATCGGCACCTTCGGCAGAGTCTTTCAGTTGCCACATCACGATGTGCTTGATCATACGTATCTCATCGGCTAACAGGTTTTTAGGGCAAATCAGAACCAGCTATCCCGCATTTCCAGGGTTGTGGTGTCGAGCGAGGCCAGGAGATCCAATTGCGCATCTACACGGGGCAGCTCGTAACGAAAAAACCATTTCGCTGCCTGCAGTTTACCTGCATAGAAATCATCGTCTGGCATTCGTGCTTTCAGGGCCGTCAGTGCCTGCTCCAGCCACACCCAACTGATGATGAGGTGCCCAAAGGCTTCAAGGTAGAGCGTCGCGTTGGCCAGTGTGATGTTCAGGTCGCCGGTACTGTGCAGCAGGCGCGTCACCTCAAGCAGGCGCTGCCAGCGCTTGTGCAGTGAATCTGCGTGCGCCTTGAGAACGCTCTGCTGTGCCGTTGTCAGGGTTGTGTCAACTCGTGAGCTCAACAGATCCAGCGCCAGGCTGTCATGCATGACCACCTTGCGACCCAGAAGATCGAGCGCCTGTATGCCCTGCGTGCCTTCGTGGATAAGATTGAGACGATTATCTCGGTACATCTGCTCGACATCGTAGTCGCGCGTGTAGCCATAGCCGCCATGCACCTGAATGGCAAGGCTATTGCCCTCAAGGCAGCATTGCGATGGCCAGGACTTTGCAACAGGCGTCAACAGATCCAGCAGCAGTGTCGCTTCCCGACGCGCCTGTTCGCTCTCTGCTGTTTTTTCTTCGTCGACCAATCGCGAGCAATACAAAATGAGGGCGAGGCCACCTTCAGCGTAGGCCTTCTGCGCGAGCAGCATCCGGCGGACGTCCGTGTGCTGGACGATAGGCAGTTGGGGCCTCGAGGGATCTTTGTTCTGAGGATGCCTGCCTTGCAGTCGGCTGCGCGCATAGTCCAGTGAATGCAAATAACCCGCATAGCCCAGCATGACCGCCCCCAGACCCACGGCAATACGTGCCTCGTTCATCATGTTGAACATCGCAGCCAGACCGAGGTGTAATTGCCCGACCAGATAAGCGACGGCGCCGGCCCTGCCGCCCGGGGTGTGCTTCCCCTCGCCGAAATTGAGCAAGGTGTTGGTGGTGCCGCGATATCCCATCTTGTGATTGAGACCCGCTAGCACCACGTCATTGCGTTCGCCCAGACTGCCATCGGGATTCACCAGAAACTTGGGGACGATGAACAAGGAAATACCCTTCACGCCCGGGATCAGCTTGCCATCAGGGCCTGGCACTTTCGCCAGAACCAGATGAATGATGTTCTCCGAGAGGTCATGCTCACCGCCGGATATCCACATCTTGTTACCGAGCACCCGATAATTACCATCGCTGTCTGGCTCGGCGCGCGTCATGATGTCGGACAGGCTGGACCCTGCCTGCGGCTCCGAGAGACACATCGTGCCAAAAAAACGGCCCGACAAAATCGGCAGCGCATAGCGCTCAATCTGTTCCTGTGACCCGCACTTGATGATGGTATTGGCGTTGCCAATGCTGAGCATCGCATAGGCGGAAGTGGCGACATTGGCTCCCTTGAACCATGCAAAACCAGCCTTTTCAATCAGACAGGGCAGTTGCATGCCTCCCAGTTCATGGTCCATGCCCGCAGCC
Organism: Oxalobacteraceae bacterium; assembly: GCA_900299005.1. GTDB lineage: Bacteria > Pseudomonadota > Gammaproteobacteria > Burkholderiales > Burkholderiaceae_D > Pernthalerella. Next base: position 52,174 of record OMID01000067.1, on the reverse strand, counting down.
ACTAGTCCGGCCTCGGAGAATGCTTTCAGGGCGTCGGCAACTTCCGGTATCACACTGACACGTTCGCCATCAAAATGCGGCTCGTGTTGATCTGATTTTTTGTTATGTGTCGCAAATTTTTCTGTTGCCAGCTGCTCGCATAAATCGAGCACGGCATCGAAAGTTTGACGGCTGTGCTCGGAAAAACGTGCCCTCGCAGTCAGTGATTCTGCGTCCAGCCACTCATAGAGCAGGAAGTCCAGGTCGCGCCTGGACAATATCTTTGAAGACATCGTTAGCGAGGATGACGTCAATCAGACTGATCAGATCGATCACATTGATCAAACCACTTCAAATAAGCCTGCCGCGCCCTGTCCACCGCCGATGCACATCGTGACCACCACGTACTTTGCACCGCGACGCTTGCCCTCGATCAGCGCATGGCCGGTCAGACGCGCGCCTGAGGTCCCATATGGATGGCCGACCGCGATAGCGCCACCGTTCACGTTCAGGCGATCCATGGGAATGCCGAGCTTGTCCGCGCAGTACAGCACCTGCACGGCAAAAGCTTCGTTCAACTCCCACAGGCCGATGTCCTCGACTTTCAAGCCAGCCTTCTTCAGAAGTTTAGGAATGGCAAACACCGGACCGATGCCCATCTCGTCAGGTTCGCAACCGGCCACGGCGAATCCTCGGAAAAGACCCAGTGGTTTCTTCCCAGCCGCTGCTGCTGCCTTGTCGCTCATGACTATGGCCACGGATGCGCCATCGGAAAACTGACTCGCGTTGCCCGCTGCGATTACGCCACCAGGAATTGCTGTTCGGATCTGAGAGACACCCTCATAAGTGGTGTCGCTGCGAATACCCTCATCTGCAGATGAGGTGACTTCGCGTGTGACAATCTGCCCGGTGTCTTTGTCGGCAACGGCCATCACGGTCTTCATCGGCACAATTTCGTCATCAAATTTACCGGCTTCACGCGCCGATGCGGCACGCTGCTGGCTCTGCACGCCATACTGATCCTGGCGTTCTCGGCTGATGTTGTAGCGCTTGGCGACGGTTTCTGCCGTCTGCAGCATAGGCCAGTAAATTGCGGGCTTATGCTCGCAAAGCCAGCTCTCTTGCACCATGTGCATGTTCATCTCGTTCTGAACGCAGGAGATCGATTCCACGCCACCTGCGGCATAGATGTCGCCCTCGCCCGCAATGACCCGCTGTGCTGCGGTGGCAATCGTTTGAAGACCGGATGAGCAAAAGCGGTTGATGGTCATGCCGGGAACGCTGACAGGGCAGCCTGCACGCAGCGCTATCTGGCGCGCGATATTGAAACCAGTCGCACCCTCCGGGTTTGCGCAGCCCATGATGACGTCTTCCACTTGTGCCGGGTCGATGCCCGCCCGCGAGATGGCCGCCTGCAGGGCGTGTCCGCCCAAGGTGGCGCCGTGGGTCATATTGAATGCGCCTTTCCAGGACTTGGTCAGCGGCGTGCGGGCAGTCGAAACAATGACGGCGTCAGTCATGTGGGTCTCCGTGAGGTGAGTATTCCCGGACGTGCCAGTCAGCTCTTGCAATTCCGGTCATGGGGATCGATCGAGAATAGCATAAGTATCCGCACGGTCGTTCGCTTACCAGGCAATCCGGCCGGAGCGCTGCGTAAGTTTTTGTAAGCTGGCAGCAAGTTGCGCGTAAGTTTGCCTACCTACACTGCGCGGTACCATGCGGGCTTGTGTGCGCATGATCAGTTTTACAAAATTATTAAGGAGATTGCAATGGCTACTGCCGACGCGCAAGCACAGGGCATTACAGCCGAGGAGCGAAAGGTTATCTTTGCCTCCTCCTTGGGTACTGTTTTTGAATGGTACGATTTTTATCTGTACGGCTCGCTGGCTGCAATCATCGCCAAGCAGTTCTTCGCTGGCACTGATCCCAACACGGCCTTCATTTTCGCGCTGCTGGCATTTGCGGCTGGCTTCCTGGTTCGTCCCTTCGGCGCTATCGTATTTGGCCGTCTTGGGGACATGGTCGGCCGTAAGTACACCTTCCTGGTGACCATCCTCATCATGGGTGTATCGACCTTCGTCGTTGGTCTGCTGCCTAACTATGCCAGCATTGGCATTGCCGCCCCGGTCATTCTGATCACGCTGCGCATACTGCAAGGCCTGGCCCTTGGTGGGGAATACGGCGGCGCAGCGACGTACGTGGCCGAGCACGCACCAGACGATAAACGGGGTGCGTTCACCGCGTGGATTCAAACGACCGCCACGCTTGGCCTGTTCCTGTCGCTGATGGTCATTCTCGCCACGCGCACCGCGATCGGAGAAGAAGCGTTCGCAGACTGGGGCTGGCGCATTCCTTTCCTCGTATCGGTGTTTTTGCTGGCAATCTCGGTGTGGATCCGCCTATCGATGAATGAGTCTCCAGCATTCCAGCGGATGAAAGACGAAGGCAAAGTCTCCAAGGCACCGCTCTCGGAAGCGTTTGGTCAGTGGAAGAACCTGAAGCTGGTCATCCTCGCACTGGTCGGACTTACGGCCGGTCAGGCAGTGGTCTGGTACACCGGTCAGTTTTATGCCCTTTTCTTTCTTACGCAGACACTTAAAGTTGATGGCGCTACGGCCAATATTCTGATCGCTGCCTCGCTGCTGATCGGGACACCTTTCTTCATTGTGTTCGGTTCGTTGTCCGACAAAATAGGCCGCAAGAAGATCATCATGGCCGGCTGCGTCATTGCAGCGGTCACCTACTTCCCGATCTTCAAGGCATTGACGCACTACGCCAACCCAGCACTGGAGTCTGCGCAAACCAATGCGCCGGTCACGGTCATTGCCGACCCGGCCGAGTGTCAGTTTCAGTTCAACCCGACTGGCACGAAAAAATTCACTTCGTCGTGTGACATAGCCAAGGCCAAACTGGCTGCGGCCTCGGTGAACTACAAGAACGAGACCGCGCCCGCGGGCACACTAGCCGTCATCAAGGTAGGCGACAAAACACTCGAGTCCTACAGCGCAGCGGGCATGTCCAAGGAAGACGCCACTGCCAAGGATAAGGAGTTCACCGACCAGCTCAAGGAGCTGATCAAGGAGGCAGGTTACCCGGCCAAGGCCGATCCTTCGCAGATCAACAAGCCTATGGTGCTGCTGCTGCTATTTATTCTGGTGATCTATGTGACCATGGTGTACGGCCCGATCGCAGCGATGCTGGTCGAAATGTTCCCCACGCGCATACGCTATACCTCCATGTCGCTGCCGTATCACATCGGCAATGGATGGTTCGGTGGCTTGCTGCCAACGACTTCGTTCGCGCTGGTCGCATTCAAAGGGGATATCTACTATGGGCTGTGGTACCCGATCGTCATTGCCGTAATCACGGCAATCGTTGGTACGATGTTCGTGCAAGAAACCAAGGACAACGACATTCATCAACATTGACGATACGTCTGCCTGACAAAAACCGCCGGCCATGAGCCGGCGGTTTTTTTTATCTCGTGCGTTTGAGGGCAAGGTGGCAATACCGCAGACGGGCAAGCGCGAACGAGCGCGGTAACAACGAATCATCCATTTGATGCGCTGGCGTGTCATGGAGCGATGGAGGCTTGGCAAACGACGAGATTGATGGCGCACCTCGCCCATTCCGCAATGCCAGCGTCATGCTTTGGGTGCGTACACGTTGCATTAGCCATAGCCTGCTGAAACTAGTATCCCGTAGGTACCGTCATTGAGCATCCCTACTTACTGAGTGATTGATCTGTTGTGAGGACATCACATCTACTTTCAAATTTCCCTACAAGTGACAAAGCGCAAAGTTGGTGGGCAAAGGCACCCTCTACCTGCCGGGAACTTTTTTGATTACAGTCGGTGAAGCGCATTTTTTAGCAAATTAATTTTAGTTTGCACCAGTCCCGCTGAACTCGCCGGATTGTGGTGCAACATCGAGGCATGGGAGAGGTATCATGGATATCGAGTGGCTGGAGGATTTTCTGGTGCTCTCCGACCTATCAAGTTTTACCCGTGCCGCACAGACTCGAAATGTCACGCAATCAGCATTCAGTCGCCGTATACGATCTCTGGAGGACTGGATAGGTATCCCGCTGATCGATCGTGACACGGTACCTCCGCGCCTGACTGTCGCCGGTCATCTATTCCGTGATGCGGCGCGCGAGATGGTCAGACAACTTCAAGATACCCGGATAGCCTTGGGTCACAGGAGTCGCGCATTTTCCGGCATCAAACTCTTTGTCTCGCACTCGCTCATCGACCATGTGCTTCCCGAATGGATTGCCCACTTGAGCCGGCGCATCAGCGGCCTAAAATTCGATATCACGGCTGGCGAAACTTATGAGGGGATGGTGGCCTTAGCGGGAGGTCGCTGCGATTTGCTGATGGTGTACTACAGCCCCAATGCACCGATCACTGTCGATGAAAAATCCTGTGCATCGGTCATTCTCGGTCAGGACAGGCTGGTTCCGGTGTGCGCGCCCAATGAAGACGGAGAGCCGCAATATCCACTCACTGATATCAGGGCGGGCAGCGTGCCCGTGCTCTCCTATCCCCCGGAGACTTTTTTTGGGCGATTGTTGAACAGGATCATTCGCTTTAGCCCAGCGCACCCGCATTTTGGTGTTGTGGCACAAAGCCCTCATTCAAGAATACTGCGCACACTTGCGCTCAATGGCGCAGGGGTCGCTTGGCTGCCCGAGCGCTGTATCCGCGAAGACTGTCGAGCCAAACAGCTAGTCCGAATCGACGGCGATCAGTGGTGTTCCGACGTAGAGATTCGCCTCTATGCATCGCCGGAAAGAGCCCGACTGCTTGAGCTGAATCTTTGGGAAAACATCAAGGAATGGCAGGATAAGGCATTAATCGATTGATTGTCGGCACCATGTTCAACCGTGAAGGACATGCCATTGAAGATTTTATTGAAAGTCATGGGAGCGTTCTTGTATCACCGCGTCACCCGTGCGATGGCATCTGCAAATTCTCCCTTTCCGCGATCTTCCGCCCAGGGCAAGCTCATTCACTGGCAACTGATCGAGCTGCAGCCGCCCTTTGACTCTTCTTGCCTTGAAACCCAGGATGGCGAAGTCTCCTTCGTAGTGATGGAGATCGGTGATCTGGCAACCATTGAAAATCTGCGGACCATGGAGCAGCGCGAATCCCTGAACGTGCGATCAGTCTATAGCATCAATCATGAACTTGCTCCGCTAATAGCCGTTCTCAAACAGGATATGCACACCAATGATTTGCCGGATATGCCGGACATTATCTCGGACTGGATGATTGATCCCATATCAATCAATGACTTGGTGCGTCGCATGTTCACTGGAATGAAACGCAGGCAGCGGTTGCGCTCAGAACTTGGCCTGGGCATGCTGACGCTGCTACCGGAATCCAAAATGCTCTGCTGCACGGGTAACTCAATTCAGCTGACCACATCTGAGGTGTCTGTTGCTGAGCTTTTCATTCACCATTTCGGCACCGTGATTCCCATTGAGGATATTCATCTTCTGTTCAAGCTCGCCGGCAGGTCGACCGAGGGCAGCAATATTCGCGTGACCATGTTCCAGCTGCGCCTCAAAATCGAGGCCGTGAGCCGTTGCCAGTACATTCTCACCAATACCTACAATGCGGGGTATGTGCTAAGACACGCACATACCCCGGATCCAGAATATCCTGACTTCGAGCTGCGGCAAGAAGTCGCGACGTACGGATATTGGAATTAGCGCCTGACTCGCTTGCCATCGTGGTGGCGAGGCGCAGGCAAGGCCAGCGGCCAAGGCAAACGAGCTTTCCAGGCATGACCCTTATCCGCGAAAGCCGTGCCGAAGGACAATCGACAGGGAAGAAACGTGTCGGCTGCATGGGCCGCCAGCGTTCGTGCCATCCAGGCCCTGATTGCGGCATAATCCGACCTGTGTGTTGACAATGCGGCGGCCGCCTGCGCGACGCCGCGTTTTCATTTATGCCATATTGCTGGATCCCCTATGTCTTCCCCTCAGACCGCTCAGTACACCACGCCGATCGACCAGGTTGCCAGCTGTGCGCTGCCTACTCCTTGGGCCACTTTCCAGTTGCATGTCTTTCTCGAACAGGAAACAGGCAAAGAACATCTCGCACTGGCCCTTGGCGACATCAGCGATGGCCAGCCCGTGCTCGCACGCCTTCATTCCGAGTGTCTGACGGGTGACACTCTGTTCAGCCTGCGCTGTGATTGTGGTGCCCAGCTTGAATCAGCCTTGCGTCAGATCGCCGCAGAGGGCCGGGGGGTGCTGTTCTACCTCAGACAGGAAGGTCGAGGCATTGGTCTGGTCAACAAAGTTCGCGCCTACGGGCTGCAAGAATCCGGTGCCGATACCGTTGAGGCCAACCATCAGCTGGGTTTTGCTGACGATTTGCGAGATTACGCGATCTGTGGTCCCATGCTCCGGCATTTTGGCATCCGTGCTGTGCGACTGATGACGAACAACCCTCGCAAGATAGACGCGCTTAAACGACTGTCGATCAACGTCGAGCGCATCGAGCATGTGGCCAGCAGCACCCGATTCAATGCGCGCTACCTCGCCACCAAGGCAAGCAAGCTCGGACATCTGCTGCCTCAAGCCCCGGCCCATTCGTCCAAACCTTAGAGGGCATTCGATCCGCGCGGCCTGTCGCGGGTCGTGATGCTTGGGCAGACGCCGAAAAAAACCCCTTCATGGCAGGCCAGCCTCGCCGTGCGACGCGGGAGCCTGCCAGATCAACGGCTTGCGGCTATTGCCTAAAGAAGAAATCCTGCGGTGTTTAATTTAATCAGCGCTTTGATGCCTCTTGAGAGATATCAAATACCGAAGAACAATGTTCGTTAGGCTGGACACGGGGGCTTCATGCGGTCTCCTCTCCAACCTAAATCCCCTTTAGGTTTCAACTCTCCCTACGGGAGAGTTTTTTTTGCCCCTCGGGGCGGTGCATGCCCTATGTGCTTGAAGAAGGTTCAAATAAAGAATAAAGTTGCTGCTCCATAACACACCATACTGTGCTGCACCATGGCAGCGGCACTTCCACGAGACCACCATGACCGCACCTCTGCTGTTTTCGCCCATACAACTCGGCCCGATTTCTCTGAGCAACCGCCTCATGATTTCGCCGATGTGCCAGTACTCCGCCATCGATGGTGACATGACTGACTGGCATCGCGCCCACCTGGGATCACTGGCGCTGTCGGGTGCCGGGATGCTTTGCGTGGAGGCAACCGCCATCAGCGCCGAGGGAAGAATCACACCGGGTTGCGTAGGTCTCTACAAACCATCAAATGTCGATGCGATGAAATCGGTTATTGATGCCATCCGTGCGATCTCGCCAATCAAGCTGGCAATACAGCTCGGACATGCCGGAAGAAAAGGCTCCAGTCGCCGACCGTGGGAAGGCGGCGCCTTGATGACGCCTGCCGAGGGTGGATGGGAAACGGTGTCGGCATCGGCGGTTCCGCACAAGCCCGAGGAAATGGCCCCCCTCTCGCTTAGCACCGAGCGCATCAAAGCGCTGGTGACAGCATTCGCAGAGGGCGCGCGCCATGCGCGTGAGCTTGGTTTCGATGCGATCGAAGTGCATGGCGCGCATGGTTATCTCGTACATCAGTTCTTGTCGCCTCTGGCGAACCACCGAACCGATGCCTATGGGGGATCACTGGAGAACCGCATGCGCTTCGGGCTTGAAGTGTTTCAGGCCGTTCGCGACGCCGCAGGCCCGGATCTTGCCGTCGGTATCCGCTTATCCGCAACCGACTGGGTGGAAGGAGGCTGGGACATCGAACAGTGCATAGAAATGTCCAAGCGCTTGCAGTCGCTCGGCGCCGATTATCTTGATGTGTCTTCGGCTGGCGTTTCGCCCTTGCAGAAAATCCCGCTCGGTCCTGGCTATCAGGTGCCATTTGCCGAGCGGATCAGAAAAGAAGTGACCATTCCAGTGATGACCGTAGGTCTGATTACCGAGGCACAGCAGGCCGAAGACATTCTCACTAGCGGCAAGGCTGACCTGATCGCCATGGCACGCGCAATCATCGCCGACCCTCGTTGGCCCTGGCGCGCTGCTGCCGAGCTAGGCGGAACAGTGTCCGGCTCGCCTCAGTATTACCGTTGCCTCCCTAGCGGCTTCCCGGCAGTCTTTGGCAATGTGCAGACCGCACAACGCTAAGTCAGCGCTGAATAATCAGACACAGCAAATTGCCCGAGCGTCGGCTAGATGATATCGAAATTGCAATTCTCCGAGGCGCCGAGATGAGAAAGGCTCTAGTCTCGCGTCGCAATCGGCAATCCACCGCCCACAGGCCTTCAGTGAACAAAATTTTTTCAAAAATCAGAAAAGAATTTTCACCGTTCACGTAGGAATTCCGCTTGGGGATTGTCCTAAACGCATGGACAAGGTTTCTGGCGTTCAATATGATGCGAGGCTTGCAAAACAACGGTATCTGACCGGGGGAGATGTCTATGTGGTCACAGATTTATGACCCATTCAATAACGTGTGGCTCTCGACGATGGCCGCGGCGATTCCTGTGATCGTCATGCTCGCTGCACTGGCGTTTTTTCATATCAAAGCGCACATCGCAGCATTGATGGGCTTGGTGGCTGCTCTGGTGGTGGCGATCTGGGGCTTCACGATGCCGGCCAACATTGCAGTCTCATCAGCCCTGTACGGGGCGGCTTACGGCTTATTCCCGATTGGCTGGATCATTCTCAATGTGATCTTCCTCTACCAGCTGACGGATCGCAAAGGCCAATTCACCATCCTTCGCGAAAGCATCGCAGGCATCAGCAGCGATCGCCGCTTGCAGCTTTTACTGATTGCCTTTTCGTTCGGGGCATTTTTCGAGGGTGCCGGTGGCTTTGGCACACCTGTTGCTGTCACCGGTGCCATGTTAATCGGACTTGGCTTTGCGCCACTGGCTGCCTCCGGACTCTCCCTGATCGCCAACACGGCGCCGGTGGCCTATGGTGCGCTGGGTACACCGATCATTGCTCTGGCGGCGGTGACGGGGCTGGACATGTTGGAACTATCCGGCATGGTAGGTCGGCAGCTGCCATTGTTCTCCCTAATCGTTCCGTTCTGGCTGATCTGGGCGTTCTGTGGCCTGCGTGGCATGCTCGCGATCTGGCCTGCCATCCTTGTGGCCGGGCTGGCTTTCGCCATTCCCCAGTTCCTGATCTCGAATTTCCACGGCCCTTGGCTGGTCGATGTGGGGGCTGCTGTCTGTTCGATGGTCTGCCTGACCATCTTCCTTCGCTTGTGGCAGCCCAAGGAAATCTGGACCTCAGCCTCGGGGAGTTTCGATGCCAGTGATGCACCACCTACCTCGGATGGTGGAGGTCACGGCTACAGTCGCAAAGAAGTCATGAACGCGTGGACACCTTGGCTGATTCTGTCGGTAATCGTTCTGCTCTGGGGCATACCCGAGTGGAAAAAATACCTCGACAGCATCTCGCTGATCAAGGTCGAATGGGCGAACCTGCACCTGCTGGTGCAAAAAATGCCCCCGGTAGCAGCCGCGCCCAAAATCGAGGAAGCCATCTTCAAACTCAACTGGCTCTCAGCCACGGGCACAGGCATCTTCATCGCATCCGTCGTGTCCGCTCTCCTGATGGGTTATCGCGTGCGCGAGATGCTGGCGGTCTACTGGGACACCATCAAACTGCTGCGTTATTCATTGCTGACCATAGCCGCAATGCTCGCGCTAGGCTACTCGACCCGCTACTCTGGTGTCGATTCCACGCTTGGCCTCGCCTTTGCGAACACGGGTGTCCTCTACCCCTTCTTCGGCACACTCCTTGGTTGGCTCGGGGTTGCACTGACTGGTTCAGATACGGCATCGAACGTTTTGTTCGGCGGCCTGCAACGCACGTCGGCAGAGCAGCTTGGCCTGAGCCCAGTGCTGATGGCAGCGGCAAATTCCTCGGGTGGCGTCATGGGCAAGATGGTAGATGCGCAATCGATCGTCGTCGCGTCCACCGCGACCAAGTGGTACGGACACGAGGGAGAAATTCTGCGCTATGTATTCTTCCACTCGATCGCACTGGCAACTCTAGTCGGCCTTCTAGTCACGCTTCAAGCGTATGTCCATCCGTTTACGCTGCTGGTGAAGTAAACCTCCCCTACCTCCCACAGACCGTGCATCGCCTTAAGGCATGCACGGTTTTTTATATATGTCACCTTCGGCATCCCAAAAATTTCAACACTGCATTTGATCCGTATTGACAGTCTCACCCACCGATTGAGAGTACTCAAGCAAGGCCCCGATTGGTTTGCATTCCTCGCCGCGCCCGACAAACATAGATATCGCGCGATGCGTGAAATTCGCATTGCCATGGGCTCGGGGCAAGCGAATGTCCCGGGCTCATCTTTTTCATTTCGAGACAAGAGGAGCAAACATGAATGGTATTCAGCAGTGGGGCGGCTATGGTGGGCAAGCATTGGTGCCGCAAGGACTATTTGGCGGCATGACTGGAGTACCGCTGGGTGGTCTGATCGGCAAGGGCATTGGCGGCCTCCTGCCCTTTCAGGCAGACCCCATCCAGTGGCTGCAGCAAGCTTGTGCACAGCAACTTCAGCAACAGCCCATGCAGCAGCTCGCACCGCAGGGATTCTTCGGCAATCTGCTCGGCCAGATCGGCCAGCCACTGGGCAGCGCCATTGGCGGCATGTTTGGCCAGTCGGGATCAGGCGGCTCGATAGGTAGTGCCTTGGGGCAGCTCGGGAGGCTTCTCCCTTTCCAGATCGATCCTGTGCAGTTGGCGTACGCGCAGCAGGCGTATGCACAGCAGCTCGCGCCCCAGAGCCTGTACGGCAATCTGCTCGGCCAGATTGGCCAGCCACTCATCAGCAGCATGCCGGGATACACGGGCATCGGCCATGTCATGGCCAACATCGCTGGACCCGCAGGAAAGCTGTTGCCCTACACGATAGATCCGATTCAGCAGCTGCAACAGGCCTATGCCCAGCAACTGCAGCAACAGCAGCAACAGCAGCAACAGCAGACGCAAGGGCTGGCACCCCAGGGCTTCTTCGGCAATCTGCTCGGACAGATCGGTCAGCCACTCGGTAGTGCCATTGGTGGCCTCTTTGGCCAGTCGGGCATGGGCAGCTTAATCGGCGGCAGCGCAGGACAGTGGGGTCGACTGCTGCCCTTCCAGGCAGATCCGCTGCAGCAGGCGATGCTCCAGCAGCTCGCCCAGCAGCAACAGCAAGGATATCAGGCGAGTGGTCAGCAGGGATATTCAGGCGGCCAGCAGACGCTGCACTGACGAGCTCGCACCGATCAGCTCAATAGAAACGCCTGTCGCCATGCGACAGGCATTCCACTGGAATTTTCATGCACGCATTCGAAGGCGGACCTGACTCGGGACGGTACCTCATCAGCTGCAACGACCCCGGCAAACTGAGTCAATTCATTCAGTCCAGCCATCAGGATCCCGGCTTGCAGTTGATTGACACGCTGGGCCCCATCGATACCCCACACACGGCCGTGTATGAGATGGCGCATGCAAAGGCAGCGGAGTTGCAAGAGCGCTTTACGCACTCCGGTGGACTGAAAATCGAACCGGATCAACCGCTTTCCATGTTTGGCATGTGACAGCACAAGCGACGCCAGCGTAACTGGTGATTCATTTCGCAGAAAGGATCAACATGGCACCGAAATCAGAGCCCGCAGCATCGGGCTCGCAGACTGACCGCGCACCGGACACCAGCACCACTGCGCAAGAGGGTAAGCGGCGATCGGTCAAATCACGCAAGGGACAGTTCGTCATCGCACCTCGCCGCTCACCCGGTATGCAGATGATGGGACTCTCGCCATTACAGTTCTCTGCAGTCGAGCAGGCATTGCGCGACAGTCCGGATATTGACATCATCGACAAGGTCGGTCCGCGGTCAGGTGTTGGCGCACTGGCCGCAGGCGTGCCGGATGGCGCCACCGTGCTGGTGGCACGCATGAGTGATGAGAAGGCGAGCGCCTTGTCGCTGCAGTCGCAGGGCCAGTTGATTGTAGAGCGCGATCTGCCCTTGCAACTGCTGGAGGTGAATTATCCGCAGACCTCCCTCGTCAATTGCAATCTTCCGGTGTCCGGTTCGGCGTTTACCGCAGAATTCCTTGTGCTCGGCGCAAACAATATGCCCGTCAAAGATGCCGAAGTGTATCTGTTCGGTTCGCTATTACCGGCAATGGACGTGACCGATGCCAGCGGCCGCGTCAAGCTCACGCTCTACGGAGAGACAGCGCAAAGCCTTCGCAAGCTCTATATCAAGCCCCGTGCTGACTACTGGAGCTTCTGCGTGGAACAACCTGACATCAGCAACGCCGAGATGAATGTTATCGGTCTGCAAGCGCTGTCTGCATGGCCCACACTCGCTAACTTTCCTACTCAGCAGCAACTGACTTGGGGTCAGAAAGCAATGCGGCTGGATCAGATTCCGTCCCATTATCGAGGTCAGGGCATACGTATTGCCATCGTCGATTCCGGCGCTGCCAATAGTCATCAGGATTTATCAAAAATCACGCGTGGCTATGATGTACTCAACAAAACGCAAAGCAGTGGCTGGAACATCGACACGATTTCCCATGGCTCTCATTGCGCGGGCATTATCTCCGGACTCGATTCTTCCTGGGGCATACGCGGCTTCGCACCCGAGGCTGAGGTTCATTCGTGCAAACTCTTCCCCGGTGGCCAGATCAGTCAACTCATTGATGCACTTGAATACTGCATCGAGAAGCAGGTTGACGTCGTTAATCTCAGTCTGGGTGGTGTAGAACCCTCCGAGGCACTGGAACAGCAGATCTTGCGCGCAAAGCAGGCTGGGGTCGCTTGTATCGTCGCCGCCGGGAATTCGGGTGGCCCAGTGCAGTACCCGGCATCGTCATCACAGGTACTCGCGGTGGCAGCCATCGGCAAATTGAATGAATTCCCCTCAGACAGCTACCACGTCCAGACCATTACGCCGCAAATTGATTCGAACGGATTTTTCTCGGCACGCTTTAGTTGCTTCGGACCGGAGGTCGATGTTTGTGCGCCGGGCGTAGCGATCACCTCTTCAGTCCCCGACAATAACTTTGCGGCCTGGGATGGAACTTCCATGGCGGCACCCCACGTGACGGGTCTTGCAGCCCTGGTCCTTGCCCATCATCCGGATTTCCAAGGCACCAGCCCTCGCACAGCCGAGCGGGTCGAGCGGCTGTTTCACATCATCAAAATGTCCTGTCGGCCCGTGATGGTGGGCGACCCACGTCGCACAGGGTTCGGCTTGCCCGATGTGCTCAGAGCGGTGGGACTCGCCCCCGCGCACCCATCACCAATGGCCAGCACATCGCTCGGATCTGTCCTCGGCAATCAGGCGCTCTCACCGCAAGTCCTGCAAGTGCTGAGCACCTTGTATCGGGAACCCCCAAGGATGATGCCGCAATCATTCGGGGCCTTCGGAGGCATGGGAGGCTTGGGCAGCATGGATCCCTATGCATCGTTCCGTCAGATGATGGGGCCGCGCACTTACGGTACGGGGCTATGGTGAACCTCTTTGGGAGGGCCGGGCATGCCCGGTTCTTCCTCTTTTGGGGGGCAGCGACGTAGAACCTATCTCGTTGGGTCGCTGGCGGCGCGGAACTTGTTGCCTGTTGGCGTGGTCATGTCGTTTATGCAAGCCGGCAGTTCATGCCGGTTCTGGCAAATTCATGTGCGAGGAAAACCATGGAACATCAGCAACGTCACTCTGCAGGCCAGCCACAGCATGCCCTCTCATCGCAGCCCAGCTACGATCCAAATCTGCTGCTGGATACGTTACGCGAACGTATGCAACTCAAAAACGATGCCGCCCTATCTCGTGCCCTGGAAGTAGCCCCGCCCGTCATCAGCAAAATTCGTCATCGCACCCTGCCCGTCGGCGCATCGTTATTAATACGCATGCATGAAGTGACACAGATCAGCATTCGCGATTTGCGGGATCTGATGGGAGACCGGAGGACAAAATACCGATTGTCGGACGCGCAGGGCAAACCCAAGCCAGTTGGCGCGCAGTCTGTGGGCAAGCGCTAGGAAAGTCCTCGGAAAGCGCTTTAGCAACAAGCTCGGCAAGTGATCAGAACACCACCAGATCGCGCATGCTTTCACCGGCATCAAGTTTGTCGAAGCCCCGGTTGATCTCCTCGAGCTTGAGACGTTCGCCCAGCAGTCTGTTAATGGGCAGCTTGCCGCGCTGGTAAAGACCAATGTACCGAGGAACATCGCGCGAGGGCACGCACGAACCAATGTAGCTGCCCTTGATCGTGCGTTCCTCTGCCACCAGACTGACTTGCTGCACCGGCCAGAGATGCTGAGGGTGAAACAGGCTGGCCGTTACTGTGGTACCTCCGCGGCGCGCCACACGATACGCCAGTTCCATGGCGGGCGTAACACCGGCCATCTCGAATGAAAAATCCACGCCACCTTTGGTGTGCTCCTTCACTTTGGCGGCTGCATCAGGATCGCGTGCGTTGACGGTGAAGGTCGCGCCCAATTCGCGTGCTATCTCCAGTTTTTTGTCGTTCAGATCGATTGCCACGACATCGCGAGCGCCAGACGCGACTACCCCCAACAGCGAACACATACCCACACCACCCAGACCGATCACCGCCGCCGTCTGGCCGGGCTGCAACCGGGCGGTATTGACGACCGCGCCCACACCCGTGAGCACCGCGCAACCAAACAGGGCTGATTCCACGGGATCCATGTCGGCCTCGATCTTCACGCACGAGCGGGAAGACACGACCGCATGCTCGGCAAACGCCGACACGCCCACATGATGGTTCACTGCCTGCTCACCCAGATGCAAGCGACGAGCACCCGAGAGTAGCGTGCCCTTGCCGTTCGCTTCGGCGCCGGGTTCGCACAGGGCGGGACGACCTTCCTGGCAAGGCATGCAAGTGCCGCAGCTGGGCACGAAAACCAGCACCACCCGGTCACCCGTCTTGAGGTGGCTCACGCCTTCACCCACCTTCACCACCGTTGCCGATGCCTCGTGGCCGAGCGCCATCGGTACCGGGCGTGGACGCACGCCGGTAATGACGGATAAATCTGAGTGACACAGGCCGGCGGCAGTCATCTTGACCAGGACCTCTCCCACGCCCGGATCATCGAGTTCGATTTCCTCGATTTTCAGCGGTTTGCTCTCAGCGAAAGGGGCTTGCAGGTCCAGTGCATGCAGAACGGCGGCGCGTGTCTTCATGAGCTTCTCCGAGAAATCGATGACATCAAATGGTGCGGCCACCATCCACCGGGAATTCCAGCCCGGTCAAAAATTCAGCAGCGTCAGTACCCAGGAATACGGCCGCCGCCGCCATGTCGCGGGGCTCACAGAAACGGCCTAACGGAATCGTCGAGACGAATTTCGCACGGTTTTCTGGCGTGTCTGGCACACCCATGAAATCACCCAGCAAACCAGTCGCCCCCATCACCGGGCACAAGGCATTTACGCGGATCTTGTCCGGAGCCAGCTCGACGGCCATGGCTTTGGAGAGCAGATTGACTGCACCTTTGGAGCCGTTGTACCAGGACAGGCCCGGGCGCGGGCGTATACCTGCTGTCGAGCCCACATTGATGATCACCCCGCCTTTGCCTCGCGCGCGCATGAGCGGTATCACGGCATGTGCCATGTAATAAATCGACTTCACATTCACCGCGAACATGCGGTCGAAGGTTTTTTCGTCGACTTGCAGCATGGGCTGGTTCTTGTGCGTGGTACCGGCATTGTTGATCACGATATCCGGCACACCAAAGGCATCAACACAGGCGTTGACCATGGCATTGACCGAATCAGCGTTCGCCACGTCAGTCGCTATCGCTTTGGCGTTGGCGCCCAGTGCCTTGGCCACGCGCTCTCCAGCGTCGGCATTCAGATCAGCAATAATGACCTTGGCTCCCTCGTGCACATACGCTTGCGCCATGCCCTCGCCAAAGCCGCTGCCGGCGCCGGTAATGATGGCTATTTTTCCCTGAAGCTGTCCCATGATCTCTCCGATGAGGCTGAGTCGTTGACCAACCCAGTGTGTTTATCCGTGGTGCAAAACGATAGTTTTGATGGTGCTGAATTCTTCCAGCGCCATGAAGCCTTTTTCACGGCCATGACCGCTGCGCTTCATGCCACCGAATGGCAGCTCGACCCCGCCACCGGCGCCGTAGCAATTGATGAATACCTGACCGGTCTGAATGCGCTTGGCCATGCGTGCCTGGCGTCCGCCGTTCTCGGTCCAGACGCCCGACACCAGACCGTATTCGGTCGCATTGGCCAAGTGGACCGCATCTTCCTCATCCTTGAAAGGCATCGCAGCCAGCACCGGACCAAAGACCTCCTTGCATGCCAGCCGGTGATCGCGAGGCACGGCGCCAAACAGTGCGGGTGCCACAAAGTAGCCGTCCTTCGAGCAGCCCTGGGCAATTGTGGCCTGCGCCAGCAACGGCACCCCTGTCTTGATGGCTTCGTCAATGAAGCCATTGACGCGGTCAAATTGTTTTTTGTTGACGATAGGGCCGCAATCGAAATCCATCTCCGGTGTGCCAACCTTGACCTTTTTGAAGGCTTCGGCGACTCGCCCGACAAAGGTGTCGTAGATGCTTTCGTGAACCAGCAGACGACTACCGGCAGAGCATGTCTGACCGGCATTTTGGGTAATCGCCTTGACGATGATAGGCAAGGCCTTATCGAGGTCAGCGTCCTCAAACACAATTTGTGGAGACTTGCCACCCAGTTCAAGCGCACAGGGCACCGCATTTTTCGCCGTGGCCTCCTGCACCATCGTGCCGACCTCCGGCGACCCGGTAAAGCTCATGTAGTTGATGTCCGGGTGCGAGGTCAGCGCGGCGCCGGCTTCATAACCATAGCCGGTCACCAGATTCAGCGCACCTGCGGGCAAACCGGCTTCCATCATCAGCTCGGCCAGCTTCAGACCTGACATGCAGGCATCTTCGGAGGGCTTGAGCACGCACGCATTACCGGCGGCAAGTGCTGGGGCCACCGTGCGGCCGAACATTTGCGCCGGATAATTCCAGGGGATGATGAGACCAGCCACGCCATGGGGTTCACGCACGACTTGCACGTTATAGCCACTCAGGTAGGGAAGTTGTTCGCCGTGGTGTTTGTCCGCTGCGCCGCCATAAAATTCGAAATAGCGCGCAACCGCGACCACATCAGCCCGAGCAACAGACATCGGCTTACCGGTATCGCGTGCTTCGATCTCTGCAATGGCATCGCCATGCTTGAGGATCAGTTCTCCTGCCTTGACCAGAATACGACCACGCTCGGTCGCCGTCAGTCTGCCCCACGCGCCGTCCATGGCGCGGCGGGCCGCTTTGACCGCCAGGTCAACGTCAGCGTCGGTACCGCGGTCAAGGCTTGCATAAGCCTTGGCATCGCAGGGATTAATCACGTCGATCGATTGTCCGCCGGTGGCTGACACCCATTTGCCGTCGATGAGCAGGGTTGGCATAGTAGTCTCTCCGCTGTTGTCTTATTGTCGTTGTTGCTTGTGTTATCGGTGTTATCGGTATTGCTGAGTAGCCTCGAATGATCAGCCCTGCCTCAGTGAGTCAGCGTATCGCCCTCGACCAGTTCGCCACGCTCCAACGTGAGCGTGGCATCTGGCAAATCACGCAGTAAGCTGCGATTGGATTCGGTGACGACCATGCACAATGAAGGATCAAGCTCATGCAGCTTGCGAAGCGACTCTGCGTACTGATTGGCGAGCACTGGCGCCAGCCCCTGGAAAGGTTCGTCCAGCAGCACCAGCTGCGTGCCCGCCATCAATGCGCGCCCCAGCGCGGCCATTTTTCCCTGCCCGCCGGACAAGGCAGCACCAGAACGTCCGAGCATCGGTTCTAGTTGAGGCACGACTTCCAACACACGCTCCAGTCTTCGTTTGATTTCGGCTTCAGCAAGCCCCAGCACTTCGCAAGGCAGGCGCAGATTCTCCTCAACCGTGAAGGTGGGGTACATCACCCGTTCTTCGGGCGCATAACCAATGCCGAATTCGGTACGACGATGCCCAGGCAAGGTCGTCAGCTCCGTGCCGTTAATGGTGATGCTTCCGGCGGACAGTGGCAGCAGACCCATGATGGCTCGCAGCAGGGTGGTCTTTCCCGCGCCATTGCGACCCACGACCGCCAGCAGCTGGCCTGGCCCAAACGCCGTCTCAATGCCGCGCAAGACCGTGATGCCAGCGATACGCGCGCTCACGTTGTGTAGCTTTAGCATGTCATTCTCCGATCACGTTCTTGCGGATATCCGGATCGGCAAGCACCTGCGCTGGAGTGCCATCGGCGGCAATGCGACCAGCGATCCACGCAGCCACCCGGGTCGAATACTGCGACACGATATCGACATCATGCTCGACGAAGATCGCGGTCACTTTTTGTTCGTCCAGTGCGCTCATGATGGTCGACATCAGGCCGTGTTTTTCATCGGTCGACACGCCAGAGGTGGGTTCATCCAAAATCAGTAAACGTGGCTTCATCACCAGCGCCATCGCCACATCGAGCAGCTTGCGCTGGCCTTCGGGCAGCGCACCGGAGATTTCGTCAGCGCGGCCTGCCAGCCCCACCATCTCGAGCACATGCGAGATCTCGGCGTCATCCACAGCCAAAGACAGTGGCGTCCAGAGTCCGAGTTGCTTTCGCTTGCCTGCTGCAGCGATTCTCACGCAGTCGCGCACGGTGTGCTCCGAGAACAGCTGCGGTAATTGAAATGAGCGCACCATGCCGCGCAGCGCAATCGACCGCGGAGACATACCAGTGACGTCTCTGCCCTCGAAGAAAACCTGCCCCGCCTGTGGCCGAATCAATCCGGTGCAGATATTAATGAAGGTTGTTTTTCCTGCGCCATTTTGTCCAATCACGGCCAGACGTTCACCTTCGCTCAGCGAAAAATCAATGTGGTCGGCAACGACCACCGCGCCGAAGGCCAGTTGCAGGTCTTTGGTCTGAAGCAGCGGTGTGCTCATGCGTCCTCCTGCCTGGCGTGTGGCTTTTCTTCCAGCATGGCCGAAATACCACGCGGGGCGAGGAACACCATGCCGATCAGCACAAAGCCCAGCATCATTTGCCACGCGCCCGTCAGATAGGCGGCAGCAAACAGCTTGACGAATTCAAAGATGCCAGCACCGATAAAGGCCCCCACCGGATGTCCGACACCGCCGAGGATCGCAACAAACACGATCTCGCCGGAGCGCACCCAATAGCCCATATCTGGAGTCACCAGTCCCTGGGCAATCGCAAAAATCGCACCGGACAATCCGCATAGCGTCGACGAGATGATGTAGCCGATCCAGAGGGTCTGATACGCGGAGATGCCCACGTACTCAAGGCGAGTTTCGTTGGTCTTGATGGCAGCCAGCGCCTGCCCAGCGACTGAGCGCAAATATCGCTGAACCGCCCAGCCCGCCAGCAAGGCCAGCACCACGACCACAACCAGCAGCAGGCTTTCGAAGGCGTCACGCCCTAACTGCATGCCGAAAAAGGGGGAGCGCTCCAGCCGCAACCCATCGGTGCCGCCCGTGACATTAAAAAACTTACCCAACGCGGCGAAGAGCACCATCGACAATGCAAGATTCAGCATGCCAAAGAAAATAGCGCGATAGCGCACGACGAAAGAACCGACCACGATGCCAAATACGGTGCCGGTGCCGGCCCCTATCGCCAGCAGCACCGCACTATCGATCTCGACCCACTTGCGGGCGATGAAGGCGACTGCATAACCACCGAGGCAGACGAACATTGCATGACCAAATGAAATCTGTCCCGAGATGATCAGGATGGAGATACCCAAGGCAGCAATACCGAATGCCGTGCCCAAAATCAGAGGCGTCTTAATCCATGGCATCGCAATCGGCAGTAGCAGCGCCAGTGCCGCAAGCGCGATGACTGCAATTTTTGCGCGCGCCATCACACTCTCCTCGTTTGAGCCACGGAGAAGAGCCCCTGCGGCCGGAACAGCAGCACCAGCACCATGATCAGGAAGGGCACCAGCACTTCCATCTCGGGGAAGAGATACACCGTGAATGAACGAGCAAGGCCAATCAGGATAGCCGCGACCAGCGCACCTTCAATCTGACCCAGACCCGCGGTTGCCACCACCGCAAAGGAGAGCACGATCATTTCAGCACCAATACCTGGAACCCAGGATACCGTGGGGGATGCCAGCGCACCAGCCAGCGCACCCAGGATCGAGCTGACGACAAAGGTCATCAGCGAGATGCGCTTGACATTTATTCCCAGGGCCGTCGAGACCTCACGGTTATGGGATACGGCCACGATCTGGCGACCGATGCTGGAAAATTTCAGGAAGCTTCGCATCGCAATAAATACCGCCAAAGCCACGCCGGGCAGCACAAGCAGCTGATACAGCGTGTAGGTGATGCCCAGTACCTCGGTCGTACCCAGATAGTTCACAATCTCGGAGACGAAGTAAGGCTGTGCACCCCAGACCAAGCGCTGCAGATCTTCAAAGATCATGAATGCAGAAAACGTGATCAGCAGCTGAAGAATCGGGTCTTTACTGTAGATGTGCTGCATGAGCGACGTCTCCATCAGCGTGCCGAACACGGTACCGATGATGATCGCGGACAGCGGAAGAATCAGCAGCGACCACGCGGGAGACGCCCCATGCGCCGTGGCCCAGAGGCCGATACTCGCCGCCATGTAGCCGCCCAGCGCATAGAAACTGCCATGGGCCATGTTCACGATGTTCATCACGCCAAACACCAGCGTCATGCCCAGCGCAACCAGGAAAAGCAAAGCGGCGTAGGACAGACCGTCCAACACCGCCAGAATGTAGATATCCTGCGCCATGTGCTGCCTTCTGAAAGCTATTGTCTTGAGTTGGATTCAGCGCTGGCAAAGCGCCGGCGCTGGCGCTTCACTCGCCTGTGATCTGTGGGTTGATCAGTACTGCTTGAACCGGGGGTTATTGACCAGATCCATTTTGAGCGTCTTCACCCATTCCGGAGATTTCTGGCCAACCGGGGTCGTAATCAGATCTGCCGGGTAGATCACAATCTTGTCCAGCGTCGGGAAGTTGTAGCCGGGTGTCTTGCGCGTTAGTCCCAGCATCTGATCTTCCAGACCCTGACCGTCTTCACGCATCTTCACCGTACCTGTGAGGCCGCGAAATTCGAGGCTACGCATGACATCGGCCACCTGCTCCGTTGTCGGCCATTGACCTTTGTTGGCCTTGATGGCTTTTTCATAGCCTGCCTTGAGAGCCTCCAGCGCCTGCACCATGTGGTACACGGGATAAATTGGATACGCACCAGTGCTGTCCTTGAACTTCTTCACGAAAGCCTTGTGCTTGGGGTCATCCTTGAACTGTGGGTGCAAGAAGTAATGATCACCGCGCGCGCCAACAATCACGCCATCCGGCAATGCAGAACCCAGACGCTCCAGCGAGCTCTCGGCCAGCGGCAGCACCATCAGTGAATTTTTCATCAGTCCACGCTGAGAGGCCTGACGAACAAAGGTATCGAGATCCCCTCCCCACGAGGTCGACAGAATCACGTCAGGGCGAAGTGCCTGCAAGCGACTGATCTCAGTAGAGTAATCGGTTGCACCAAACTTCGGGAATAGCTCGGCGACGATCTTCACATCCGGCTTGATCGCGAGAAGCATATTGCGGAAAAGCTCCCAGGAGTCACGACCCCACGCGTAATCCTGATTCATCACCGCGATTGTTTTCAGGTCAGGCTTTGTCTTGATGAGGTAGAGCACGGTGGCCACCATTTCGGTGGTGCCGTTTGCCTGAGTGCGGAAAACATACTTGTAGCGGCGATCTTCGAGCAGCTTCTCGGTGCCGCAATCCCACAGAATATTCAGAACCTTGAGATCTTCAGCAACGGGCGCGATGATATTGCAGTTACCGCTGGCGTTCGCCGAAATCATGACCTTGGCACCGCTCTCCTGCACAAGGCGACGGTATTCCGAGAGCAGCTTGTCCGCGCCCAAGCCTTCATCAATGAAAGTTGGCGACAATTTCACGCCGCCGATGCCACCCGCAGCGTTCATCTGCTCGATGTACAACTCCGCCGCCGATTTCGCGGGCACGCCGAACACCGAGGCCGGCCCCGACAAAAACGTCGAGATGCCCAGTTTGATTTCAGCCGGCTTGTCCTGTGCCAGTGCGCCAGACATCGCAAGCGATGCCGCAATACCTGCGAGTAGGCGGGAAAGTGCTTTAATTTTCATACTTAAGTCTCCGACGAAAAAATCTTTTCAACTCTTTGATCTGCAGGGGATTTTTAGCGCGACAGCGCGCGGCAGGAGGAATTCCGGGTGGGGAGAACGCGCTTCTGCGTAACTGCCTGCGACCGATTGCCCCAGCACGGAGGGGCTCAATCGCGCTTGGATCAGGTGTCGACCAGACCCCGTTTATTAATTAATTGGCTATGCTTTTATTTGCCTTCTTTTAGTAGTCGCTGCAGTCTGACCGAGCACGATTTATTCGGCAAGCAGAGATTTTTTAAGAGCTTATTTTGAAAATACGAAACCAGGAATAGTCAAATATGGTTCATCTTGCATTGCCGATGTCGGAGCCTGCTTTTGCGCTGTTTTACCTATGACAGTGCAGCGCAACATTGCGGCTCGCTTTGCCCCCTTGTCCCGTGGTCGTTGACTGCCAGGTCGTAAATGGGTGTTGACAGGAAAAAAAGACCCATGCAACATGTTTCCAAGACAACAGGCGTTTGGGTCATCCAGACGCCTCTTGTCCCATGTCGTAAAACAAAAATAATCGGCTGGGCGCCCTGCGCTACAGAACGGCAACGGGGAATCGGCCAAACCGCGCGTATTAGGCGATTTATCACCACACGGAGGAAGACTCATGAAAAAAACCGGTTTGTTGGCATCCATGCTGGCTGCACTGTGCATCAGCACGGCTCCGTCAGCACAATCGCAAGAACTCTACTGGGCGACCAGTGGTTTCTTCGGTCCCTTTAACATTCAGGGCCTGATCCCGACCTACCCCAAAGCCAAGGACATTACGATTCCCGTCTCCATGTGGATCCTGAAACATCCCAAGGGCGTCGTTGTATTTGACACGGGTAACAACGTAGCGATCTCCGATGGCGCTGACAACTGCAAAAAGTACTGGGCTGCTGGCAGCTGCGACTTCTTGAAGCCTACCCAGAAGCGTTCGGACGTGATCGATCAGCAGCTGGCCAAGCTCGGCATCAAAGCTGATGACGTCAAAGTGGTCGTGACTTCGCACAGCCACCTTGACCACACCGGCAATATCGCCCTGTTCCCCAAAGCCGTTCACGTGTTCCAGAAGAAGGAACTCTACCAAGGCTACTGGCCCGAGAAGTTCCAGGGTCGCGCCACGAATGGCACCTTCGTTCTGAACGATCTGGTGTCCGCTCGTGACTACGACTTCTATGAACTGGACGGCGACTATGATCTGTTCGGCGATGGCAGCGTGAAGATCCTCTCCACGCCTGGCCACACGATTGGTCACCAGTCGATGAAGGTCAAGCTCAAGAGCGGCCAAACCGTGATCATGTCTCAGGACGCGATCTGGATGCAGGAAAACCTCGATGGCTATCCTGCTGGCCTCAACTTCAGCATTCAGGCTTACACTGATTCACTGAACAAACTCAAGCGTATGCGTGACCTTGAGGGCGCCAAGCTGTTCATGGCCCATGACGGTGATCAGTTCTCGAAAAACGGCAACAAGTGGCATAATTAAGTTCTTGCTTCATGCAGTGAAAAAGCCCCCTCTCGTGGGGGCTTTTTTTTACCAACGTAGTCCAAGGCAGCAATGATAGAACTAGATAACGTCGTAAAACGTTACGGCTCCAAGACCATCATCCACAATATCTCGTTCGATGTGAAAAAAGGGGAGATTGTCGGTTTCCTGGGCCCCAACGGGGCTGGCAAGACAACTACCATGCGCATGATCGCCGGATTCACCGAAGCGACTTCCGGCACAGTGACAGTAGCGGGCTACGACATGGCCACGCAGCGCAATGAGGCCGCCGCGCGGCTCGGCTACCTGCCCGAATCACCCCCCCTCTATGATGTGCTCGACGTCACGACCTACTTAAGGTTCGTCGCGCACGCCAAAGGCGTTCCCGCCGCCCGAATCCCGCATGAACTCGATCGCGTCATTGCGGCTTGCCGCCTCGAGGCAGTCACCACCAAGGAGTGTTACAAACTCTCCAAGGGATACAAGCAGCGAGTCGGACTTGCCCAGGCGCTGCTGGGAGATCCCTCGGTGCTGCTGCTTGATGAGCCGACCGCAGGTCTGGATCCGGGGCAGATTCAGGAAACCCGCGAAGTGATCCGCAATTTTGGTCGAGAAAACTCGGTCCTGATCTCCACCCACATTCTTCCCGAGGTCACCCTGATTTGTCAGCGGGTGGCCATCATCAACGGTGGTCGCGTGCTTGCGGTGGATTCACCGGAGGGCCTGCAGCGCAAAGCCGACCAGAGCAATAGCGTCATCGTCGATGCCAGCGGAGACACCCACGCGCTTGAGCAATCGCTGCGCGCTGTGGATGGCGTCACGGGGCTTCTCATTCGCCCTCACCCAGTCCGTTCTGGCGTGCACAGCATCGATTGCCTCGTGCACAACGAAGAAGGCATCGAGGCCCGAATCGCCCGTGCCGTGACTGGCGCTGGCGAGCTGTTCCGTCTCGAGCGACGCCAGCCGACATTAGAAAACGTCTTCCTTAGCTATATCGGGCACGAAGGCGGCGCCATCAATGCGGACACTCACAAGGAGGCCGCATGAACGCACTGACCGGCCTTCGAGCCATCTACGTCAAAGAAATTCTGAGCTATTTTCGCTCCCCCATCGCCTACTTCGTGATTGCCGTTTTTTTGCTCGGCACAGGCTATTTTTTTACCTACAATATTTTTCTGACCGGCGTCGGCACGATGGATTCGACACTGCAGAACATGGGTATTCTGCTACTGATCATCATGCCCGTTCTCACGATGAGAATTTTCTCCGCTGAGTACAATGCCCGAACGATGGAGCTCTTGATGACGCTGCCCATCGATACTTGGCAAGTCGTTGTCGGAAAATACCTTGGGGCAGTCAGCATTTTTCTTCTGATGACGGGGGCTACCTGCATCAATCTCGTGCCCCTGTACCTCTACGGCACGCCTCAAACGCTTAACATCGTCTCGGGATATATCGGTTTCATCCTGCTAGGTATGACCTGCATTGCCATAGGTCAGTTTTTCTCCGCACTGACCGAAAACCAGATCGTCGCGGCGCTGATCACCATTCCGGTGCTGCTCGGTTTTTGGTTCGTGGGCCATTTGCAGCAATTGCAATCATCAACGCTATTGCGTGATCTAGTTGCTCACTTGTCCTTTGCCCTGCATTTTGCCGACTTCATCCGTGGCTTGCTTCGCTCGGAAGGCGTGATCTACTTCCTGGCCGTGATCAGCGCTGCGCTGACGCTCAACACCACCTACCTGCAATTGCGCCGCTGAACCGTCTTTACTTGGCTTTTGATCCATGGATAACTCATTTCGTTACGGCCTGTTGCTCATTGCCGGCTTGTTGCTGTTGGCCGGTGCTGCATTTGCCAGTGCCCTGATCGTTAATTCTTCGCTGCTCGCGATCGTGCTCCTGCTGTCAGGTACAGCACTCACCGGCGTGTCGTCGTGGCAGTTGCGTGAGGAGCTGGCCCTGCTGGTCCGAGGCCAGCGTGGCGAGCTCGTGTTGATGACGCTCGGCCTCCTCGCCCTCCTCGCTGGCATTGCCTGGGTGGCAGCACTATTCCCGTCCCGCATCGACATGACCGCCAATCGCGAGCACTCGCTGGCGCCGCAAACGATCCACATGCTCAAGTCGATCGACAAGCCTGTGCATATCACGTTCTTCCACGATAGAGGCATGCGTGAAACCGTCGAGCTCTATGAGCAGATCGCCGCTCAGAACGACAAAATATCGATCGAGTTCTTTGATCCCATGCTCAACCCCTCGCAGGCCAAGATGCGTGGCGTTGAATTCTCTGGCACGGCGCTGATGGAAAGTGATGGCCGTAAGCTCACCGTAAACGGACCTACGGAAACCGATATTGCCAACGGCATACTGCGCGTCACGCAGGGGAAGCAGCAACTCGCCTGCTTTGTCGAAGGTCACGGTGAACCCGATCCATTCAGTCTGGAGTCGCATGATCACACCGAAGGCAATGCCGGACATTCGCACGGACTCGAGCAAAAGGTCGTAGTACACGAGAACCATGGCATGGCAAAAGCGCGAGGTGCTCTGGAGACACTCAACTACGTCGTAGAAAAAATATCACTGGCGAGCAAATCGGCAGATCTGGATCGCTGCTCGCTCGTGATCGTCATTGGCCCGACCTTGCCTTACATGCCCCACGAGATCAAAGCCATCGAGACGTATCTCGACACGGGACACAACGGCTTGTTCCTCCTTGATCCTTTCACCGACGTGGGTCTGGATCCCATTCTGGCCAAGTACGGCATCGTGATGGACAAAGGCATGGTCATCGACGAAGCCAGCCACTTCTGGGCCGATGTTTCTGCCCCGGCAGTGACCGACTACAACCGCCATGAGGTCACCTCAAAATTACCCCTGACCTTCTTCCCCGGTGTGCGGGCGCTAATGCCTGCCGCAAAGCCGGTTCCGGGTGTGCGCATTCGTCCCTTGGTGAATTCCTCCAACAAGAGTTTCACCTCGAACGATCGCTCTCGCGCGGGGTTCGTGCAAGGTGTCAGCAAGCCCGGGCCGCTGACCATGGTGCTGGCCGCCAGCTTCAACGCCAACACGGTAGACTCAGCCACCCTCGTGATGAAGGAGCTGCGTGGAGAAAAAATAAAAAATGAGTCGGTGGCCACAGATCGCAAGCCATCCCGCATCATTGTTGCGGGTGACTCGGATTTTGCGACCAATTCCTTTTTCCATATCCTTGGCAATGGTGCCTTGTTTCTGAATTCCGTCAATTATCTTGCGATGCGTGAGAACCTCATCGGACTTGAGCCACGCACTTATGACCTGCCGGTGGTCAATATGACCAACACACAGATGAAAGCCACGTTCATCATGTCACTGATTCTGGTTCCCTTGCTGATGGCGGCTCTGGGCGTGGCGGTATGGTGGAGGCGTCGATGAGCAGCCGCAGAAACAAGCTGGTCGCGCTCTGGATTGCCGTGGGCGTGCTGGCAACGATCATTTTCTTCAAAGAGCGCCAATTGTCGAGCACCATTGAGGTGCCGTCTGGTCACTCGGACAAATTTTTGATACCGGTTCCGCTTGACCAGATAGGCGCTATCGAGATCCTGCGCAAAGGTCAGTTACACCGTTTTGAGCACGATGATAAAGGCACATGGTTTTATCACGGCCAGCAAGATGCGCGTGATGCCCGAGCGCATGCGCACCGTGCTGACCCTCTCTCGGCTAACACGATTGCAGAGGCCATTACCATGTTCAGCCGTACCCAGAAGGAGCAGCCAATTCCTCTGCAGCCGGGAAGCGATGAATATGGCGTCAGCCGGCCCGATATTCTTGTGATGGTCTATCAGCCCGGGAAAACCGATCCGATCGCACGCTTTGCAATCGGCATCGTCAGCCCCGATGGCTACAGCCGCTATGTGCTTCCCGTCGGTGCGAAGGAGGCCGTGACCATCGCCGAGTACCAGATCACGAGCCTGATGGCCATGATCGATGCGGTGAGCAAAAATCCGGCACCCATGATGCCGCCTTCGTCCGCATCAGAAGGTGTCGCTGTCCATAAAAAATGAGACACGGGCTCGGTGTCTTGCTGGGGCTGCTGGCGATTCTGGCCTCGCCGCTAGCACTCGCTCACTCGGGCGATGCGACCGGCTTTGCTGCAATCAGCATTGATGGTGCCGAGGTCAGCTACCGTTTCACGCCGACGACCGGCTCGGCGGATGATGCCTCGCTTGTTCGTCTGATTCGAGAAAAAGTCAGCGTCACCGCCGATGGTCAGCCTTGCCTTGCCTCCGAACCTCAGGGCATGCAGGTGGATTACCAGTGCCCTGCCTCGCCAAAGGAGCTCGTTGTCCGCGATGACATGGCCGATTCTCTCGGCGAGAAGCATCATGTCATCGCCGTGCTGACCTGGGACGGTGGGAGCAGTTCACTGAATTTTTCAGCCACGGAGCGCGAAGCACGCCTCTCTTTGGCAGGCGCGCAGCCCCCACAGGGCGCGGCCAGTTTTTTCTTGCTCGGTATTGAGCACATCGCCACCGGCTACGATCATCTGCTGTTTCTGCTGGCGCTGATTCTCTGCGGTGGCAATCTGGTCTCGCTGCTCAAGATCATCACCGCCTTCACGGTGGCACACAGCATCACGCTGGGGGCTGCTGCCCTCGATATCATCACCCTGCCGTCGACGCTGGTGGAAGCGGTGATCGCGCTATCCATTGCGTATGTCGCCTTTGAAAATCTGTTCCCGCGCTTGGCCGTGTCCCATCGATGGCAGGTCAGCTTCCTGTTCGGTCTGGTTCACGGTTTTGGCTTCTCTTCCGTGCTCAAAGAGATCGGGCTGCCCAAAGACAGCCTGATCTGGTCGCTGCTCAATTTCAATCTGGGTGTCGAGGCAGGGCAACTGGTCGCCGTCCTGATTGCCGTGCCCTTATTGATGCAACTGCGGAAAACAGCGCATGAGTCCCGCGTGGTACGCAGTGTGTCTGCGGTGGTGCTGGTCGTCGGGCTGGCGCTGTTTGTCGAACGCGTGCTGGTTGGAACCTGAACCCGAACAAGGCCGTGAAGTCGCCTCAGATATCCTGAGACCACGGCGGCAGCAGATCCGTTACCGTCTTGCAGTTTGCGATCGCCCAGATGCTATCCATGGTCGAACGCATCTCCGCTGCCGTGGCCGCACCAGCAAACGCTGCCAGCGATATCGCCTTGGCCTCCAGCTCGGCGCGTGACAAGGTGTTGCCGGGATCACCCTTGGGTTCATCGACCCGCCCAGTGAGTTCGCGTCCATCCACGGTCTTCACCGTGACCTTGCCGATCCAGCGCGCAGGATATGCCCCATCGACCTCGGAATCGAGCGCCATGCTGACGCGCTGGCGAAAATCCTGCACGCGGGTCTCGCGAAAGCATTGCTCAAATTCGGTCACGCCTGCCTTGCCATACTCGGCGATCAGCCCGAGCACCGTCCCCATGGAGAATTTTGCCTGATGCACGGTTCGTGGATCTACGACCGGACCCAACACATCAAGCGCGCCCTGGTGAACATGCGTCGTCACCGATGCAATCTGGTCCGCCTTGAGGCCATGCTGCTGCATGAGCTGCAATAAGGCATCCGCGGCCGGGTGGGTATGACGACACGAGGCATGGAATTTGAACGAGGTCTCGATCGTCGCCCAGCGCTCACCCAGCCGATCGGTCAGGCACCCGACATGGGCATCCTGCGACATGCCGGCCGCCATTCCCTTGGCACCTTCCAGTACCTGTTTTGCACCTGTGAAGCCTTTCTCAGCCAGTACAGCAGCCATCAGGCCGTCTGCCGCTGCCTTGGCCGTGTGGAGCTGCTTGGAGTCCGCCGCATCCTTCAAAAATTCCCACAGACCCGCGGCTTGCGTGCCCGCGGAGCCGATCGCATGCTGCATTTTTTCCGGGGTGAGATTGATCAGGTTACCCACCGCCACCGCTGCGGCCACCGTGCCGACCGTACCCGTGGTGTGGAAAACCTTGTAATGCGAACGGCCCATGAATTCGCCGATGCGTATCCCCGCCTCGTACCCGGCGACCGCTGCGGTCATCATCGCCTTGCCTCCCAACCCACGATCTTGCGCCACTGCCAGCACCGCAGGGAAAATCACTGCCGCCGGATGAAACACCGACCCATTGTGCACATCATCCTGCTCGATGTAGTGAGACGATGCGCCGTTGATCATTGCGGCAAACAGGGGTGATGTCTTGCGCCGAGTGATCAGCACCTCCGCGCGACCCTGCGGTGGTCCCATCTCGCGTGCAAACGCCTCAATAGCCTGTACCGGACGACCAACTTTGCCCGCCAGTGCGGAGCCAAACCAGTCGAGGAACAAATCCTCCGCCCGCCGCATCACCTCGACCGGAATATCGTCGTAGGTCAGTTCGGCGACAAAATCAGCGAGCTGTGCACTGGGCGTGACAGTGGTCTTCATGACGTCCTCCGGTGGACTAGAAAGAGCGCGGCATACCCAGGATATGCTCAGCGACGTAAGAAAGGATGAGATTGGTTGAGATAGGTGCGACCTGATACAGCCGCGTCTCGCGGAATTTGCGCTCAACGTCATACTCGGCCGCGAAACCGAAGCCACCGTGATATTGCAGACAGGCGTTGGCGGCTTCCCACGAGGCGTCTGCCGCCAGCATCTTCGCCATGTTGGCCTCGGCGCCGCAAGGTTTGCCGGCATCAAAAAGCTCACAGGCCTTGTAGCGCATCAGGCTGGCCGCTTCGATATTCACATAGGCTTTCGCGATCGGGAATTGCACGCCCTGGTTCTGACCGATAGGGCGACCAAAGACTACGCGTTCATTGACGTACTTGGTCACCTTGTCGATGAACCAGTAACCGTCGCCAATGCACTCGGCCGCAATCAACGCTCGTTCGGCGTTGAGCCCGTCAAGAATGTATTTGAACCCTTTGCCCTCCTCACCGATCAGGTTCTCGGCGGGGATTTCCAGATTTTCGAAAAAGAGTTCATTGGTCTCGTGATTGACCATGTTGCGGATCGGTCGAACTTCCATACCGTTGCCGATCGAGTCGCGCAGGTCAACGATGAATATCGACATACCCTCGGATTTTTTCGTAACCTCTGCCAGTGGTGTCGTGCGTGCCAGCAGAATCATGAGATCAGAGTGCTGAATGCGCGAGATCCAGACTTTCTGACCATTCACCACATAGCGATCCCCTTTTTTTACCGCCGTGGTCTTGATCTTGGTCGTGTCGGTTCCCGTGGTCGGCTCGGTGACCCCCATCGACTGCAGTCGCAACTCGCCGCTGGCAATTTTGGGAAGATAAAAGTTCTTTTGCGCACTCGAGCCGTGGCGCAGCAGCGTACCCATGTTGTACATCTGGCCGTGGCAGGCTCCGGAGTTGCCTCCGTTGCGGTTGATCTCTTCCATGATCACCGACGCTTCGACCATGCCGAGGCCTGAACCACCATACTCTACGGGTATCAGCGCGGCCAGCCACCCGGCCTGAGTCAGCGCATCGACAAAGGCCTCGGGGTAGGCACGCTCTTCATCCACCTGACGAAAATAGTCGGCAGGGAACGCTGCGCACAGATCGCGTATCGCATCGCGAATGTCCTGATGATCGCTACTTGAGACTGACATGGAGAGTCCTGTTGGAAGATGAGGCACGCGTGGATATCAACCTGAAACACGCTAACGCATGCTGCCATGCAGCAGAGACAGTCACACCGCAAAGTGTGACTTATACCAACAGGGTGAACAATTCAGATATTTGTAACCGGGACTTCGAGGGGAATTAAGGAGACGACGGAAACCCCATGTTATGGCGATCCAGCATCGCTATGCGACGCGGGCGCCTGTCAGTTCAAAGGCTTGGCGCTATTTCCCAATGGAGAAATCTTGCGCTGTTTAATGAAGCGCTGACGTGCCCCTGAATTCACTCCGAACTTCAAGACAGACCTCGCGGGAATCAGCGCGCAGACATCAGCGCCGTTGATGGCGTAGCAAGCTCCGAGGACGATCAGGATACGGTGTCCAGCAAGCCTGTCCCTGTCCTGCTTTCGGCCACCAGCAATTCGACGAGTTCGCGCGCAAACATGGGTAGCGATTGAAGACTGCGCACGCAGATCTGGAGCTTGCGCACCGCCCACTCATCGCTCAATTCCACCATGCGTATGTCCAGCGACTTCGCGTGGCGGCTGGCAGCAGAGTATGGGACAACACCAATGCCCACATTGGATTCAATCATCCGACAGGCAGTTTCGAAATTACCGACTTGTATGCGGATCTTGATCGGGCGGTTCAGACTGTTTGCCGCCTGTGCCAGGAAAGCATGGATCGCGCTGGCCTCGATCATGCCGACAAAATCATGACTCAATGCTTCGCTGAAATCGATTCGGACACGATCAGCCAAGGGGTGCGATGGCGATGTCACCAACACCAGTCGGTCTTCGCGGAACGGTAGGGTCTCCAGCCCCTCGGCACGCACATTGCCAGCCAGGATACCGACGTCCACCTTGCCCTCGGAGACGGCACGCACGATGTCATGCGAGAGTCGTTCCTTGAGATCGATGTTCACATCGGGATGCGAGGCGAGAAATCGCGGGAGCAAGGCTGGCAGGAACTCGGCCATGGCAGTGGTGTTTGCAAAAATCCGCACATGGCCACGAGTGCCCTTGACATACTCGCCCAGGTCGCCACGCAAATCGGCCAGCTGTTGCAGCACCAGACGTGCATGGTGAATGAACGCCTGCCCCGGCGGCGTCAACGTCACGCCCTGGCTGGTGCGATACAGCAGCTTGACCCCCAGACCTTCTTCCAGATTTTTGATGCGTATGGACGCTGCCGGTAACGACATATGCGATCGTTCCGCACCACGCGTGAGGCTGTTGGCCTCAGCGATGTTGACAAAGAGCTTGATGTCCGGAAGATCGAAATGCGCAGCCATGGTTCATCCAAATATCGGGAAGGTGTTGAACTCGCCAGAAAGCAGGCCCTTGCTGTCGGGGTGCTTTAGCCAGCCCTCGATCAGGGTCGCGTACACGCGGCGGAAATCCGTAGTGTATTTAAGGTTGCCGCCCTCATCCAGATCGGTCAGCGAGGGGAAAGCGCCATAATGGCCGCCCTTCACCTGCTTGCCGATGACGTACATGTGGTTGGCGGTGCCATGGTCGGTACCCAGGCTGGTGTTCTCCGCCGCGCGACGGCCGAATTCCGAGAAGGCGAGCAAGGTCACATCATCTGCGCGACCAATACGCTCGAGATCTTTCATGAAGCCCGCGATGGCGTCAGACACATAGGTCAGCAGACGCTGATGCGGTTCTGCCTGCTGGACATGCGTGTCGAATGCATTGTGCCGATAGCTGACGTAAAACAGCCGTGTTGGCAGATTCGCATGAATCATCGCAGCGACTTTGGGCAGGTCAACCGACTGAATGCCGTAATCAACGGGCGTCTTGTAAGATTCCCAGGCAGCGCGCACCAGGGTGGATGCCTGCCGCGCACTGCTGGCGACTTCATCCAGAAACTGCTGGGAGGCATTGGCCTGATTGCCGGCAACGGGCGTGTCGAGTAATGGCCGGCTATTCATCAGGCCCTTGCGCATGAACCGCTCGGGATCATCGAACACCACGGGCACATGACGAGCCGAGCGTACTGCCAGTGATTGCCGTTCATCGATATTGACCACGAAATTCGGCGTGAGCTGCGGGTCGATCGCATCCGCAATCCGACCCAGCCAGCCGTAGGGTTCACCACCATTCGGTACTCCGGTGCGCCAGAAATCCGCCGAGGTGAAGTGCGAAAACGAGGGCTGATCATAGCCGCAGCCGTGCACGATTGCCATTCGCCCTTCTTTGTACAGACGCTCGAAACCGGTCATGCCGGGCGAAAACCCGAAACGCTCGTCGATCTTGCGCACCTTGCCGGGTTTGATGCCCAGGGTAGGACGCAGGCGGTAGTACGCGTCATCTGCGTAGGGCACCAGCGTGTTGAGTCCGTCGTTCGCGCCAGAGAGCTCCATGACCACCAGAATTCGTCGTGAGCTATCTGCAGCCGCATGCGCCGGCATCCACGGCAGCCCGGCGGTCAGCCCCGCCCCGGCAAGTGCGCCCAGCAGCTGTCTGCGAGTGAAATTGGTGTGGTGTCGTGAGGTATGCGTCATGCCTGATCTTTTCTATGGTTATCCGAGTTGATAAGCCGGTAGCGACAGGATCACATGCAGCGCATTGCGCAGCGCGTCTTCCATGTAGGTGTCGGCTGCCTTGAGGTCGTGCGTGCCGAGATCTGAGGCGAGCAGTTCGGCGATTTTTTCACGAACACCTGATTCGACTGGGGTGGAGATGAAGCGCGTCATCAGATGATCAATCGCATCTTGTGCGGTCTTGCAACCCGCTGAGCGCACCATCGCCGACAAATCCAGTCGTGCTGGTGCGCGCGGGATGGGCTTCACCTTTTCTATCGCCTTACGCCACGCGTGGTAACTGGCAAGGCGGGTGTTGAAATCTTCGTCTCGATCAGCCGACATCATCGACATCGAACTCATCTCCTTGCCCTCGGGCTTGGTGGCCGTGGTGACGTCCCTGCCCAGCGCCAGCTGCTCGGCAACCGAGATGATCTGGTACTGGCTCCCGGGCACGCGATCCAGAGGCACAAAGTCGATCGCCGGGAACACGGTGTCATACACAAAATTACCTCTCAAAAGCAGCAGGCCCGGCGTGATCCAGCTACGACCGCTGGCCCAGCCCGCAACGTTCGGCGGGAACAGCAACTTCTGCCCCATGGAGTCGGTCAGGTCATTGAAATCAGGGATGCCAGGCACTTCCTTGAGACCCATCTTGCGGTAAGTGGAAATGACTAGCTCGACCGGCGATTTGATATGCGTGCCCACAGCAGCGTCGCTGTAGAAGTCTCTGGCGCCAAAAACGGTTTCGAGAAAGGGCGCGATCTCGTAACGCGAATCGCGCAAGAGCTTACCGAGTTTCACGCGCAGCTCCGGAGAGACTTCTTCTCGCACAAAGTATCGGTAGATTTTGGTAGCGACAAATTCTGCAGTGACGGGTTTGGAGAGGATGATGTCAATGACCTGAACGCCATCGAAATGACCCGTCTGGCCGAGCACGGTCTTGAGGCCTGCATCATGCTGTGCGGGGTTCATGACGAATTTCAAGCCATTGAAATTCCAGCCAGTGAAAGCGCGTGCCGCTTCACGGATGTCTTCTTCTGTGTAATTGCCCACGCCCATGGTGAATAATTCCATGATCTCACGGGCGAAATTCTCGTTGGGTGCGCCTTTCACATTGACTGCCGCATCAAGATAGGCCAGCATCGCCGGGTCCTTGGCAACAGAGATCAGCAGATCACGAAAATTACCCGTCGCTTTCGCGCGCAGCATCTCGTTTTGCTTGAGCATCTTGCGGTAGTCGCGGACTTTTTCATCGCCCGTCGCGAAATGCCCGTGCCAGAAGAGTGTCATTTTTTCTTCCAGCGGGCGACGCGTCGTGAGCATGCGGTTCGCCCACCAATAGGCAACGCGCTGGCTTTCCAATTTGGTCGCCCGTAGCCAGTACAAGTAGCGGTCAGCGACCTGCTGGATGCGCCGGTTCCCCTCCGGCTTGACCTTCACGCCGAGGGCTTCTCCGGTATCACGCGCCTGCTCGGTAGCCGCCGGTCGGGATGGCGCGAAGGGCTCCAGGCCCGGATCGAAAGCCCCCGAATCTTCGAACGGCGGCAGGGGGTTGGCAATCTGCTGGTAGCGCACCAGCTGGCGCACGGCCTGCCGTGGCGTCAGGCGGGCAAAGCGCTCGATCTCCTCCGGCGTCGCGCCAAAACCGGTGCGCTCCAGCAGATGCGCTGCGCGCTCGCGGTTCCAGTCGCTCTCGGCGATCGGTGTCAGGTCACCCGTCCAACTGGCCGGCGCTGCCAGGGCCGCGGCACACAAAGTCGAAGTCAGGAGAGCTGAAAAACTATGCACGCAGCGGCTCACCAGCCTTGGCTGATCCACAAAGTTTGCATACATGCGTGACAGCGACCGACTGCCTGACACAAAAGAAAAAGAACACGTCATAGAGAGGAATGCAGGAGGGGTGAAGAATGAATGGAAATGGATCGAAAATGAATGGCGAGTGGGTGGCCGTCAATGCGGCCTTTATTATTTAATAATCAAGCTATTGACCTGGGAGGTATCGAATACCACCGGCCAGGTCGTGGGCCATCATCGCAGCGCAAAGTGGCAACCCGTCACCATGAAGGCTGGATGCCGTTTTTCGTAGGCGCGCTGGCGATTTTTAATAAACTAACGCCGGCCAAGTGTAAGGAGACTGAGCAGTCACTGCAATCAGCGTTTTCATGATTTAACGACTTACCGACCCTGGATGTCGGACCGCCGGCCACCTTGGCGCTGCAAGGGAATTGGCGGGTCACGCGCCCTTTTACCCCTGTCCCACGCTTGAATCACTCCTGGTCTGAGCTTTTTGACAAGCCGTGGCGGCTACTTGAGCACAATCACAGGAAATGAAGCACAATTTGGGGCGGGAGCAGCGCAGCATTCGCCAACCCGACAAGAATAAAAACAATCATAAAATTTTTCGGAGCTTTCAATGAAGTTCAACACCCTGATCCGAGCCATCATCGCCGTATCCGCGCTGGGGGCTGCCACCGTCGTTGGCGTGGTCGGCGCCGCCGACACAGAAAAAGAATTACTCGAGCGTGCACGCGTCCTTTTTAAACCCTTGCCCGATACGGCACGGGTAGATGACTACCCCCACTCCGAGGCGCGCATCGAATTGGGCAAGGCCCTCTTTTTCGAGACGCGGGTATCGACCGATGGCCGCATGAGCTGCGCAGCGTGCCACAGCCCCAGCTACTACGGCGCTGATTCTTTGGCTTTCTCAGTCGGTGTTCATGGCAAGAAGCTGCCGCGAAATGCGTCCACCGTCTTAAATACCCCTCTTCTGATTGCACAGCACTATGGCGGCAATCGCGCGACCGTTGAAGAGCAGGCCATGAAGGCACTGCTCAGCCCCTTCGCCTACGGCAACAAAGACTATGCCGAGGCCGTGGCGAAGATGAAAGCGCTGGGTTACAAGCCCATGTTCGAAAAGGCTTTCCCGAACGAGGCTGAGCCAGTCAACGAAGAAAACTGGGCCAAGGCCATTGGCGCTTTCGAGCGTACCTTGCTCACTCCGGCCCCCTTCGATCGGTACCTCAAAGGCGACCCGCAGGCCATAAGCAAAGAGGCCAAGATCGGTCTTGAGAAATTCATGAGCGTGGGCTGTGCGGGCTGCCACAACGGAGTGACTGTGGGCGGGCAGATGTACCAGAAATTCGGTCTGCTTGAAGACTATTGGCTGGCTACGGGCAGTAAGGAAATCGAGGTATTGAAAGGCCGCGACATGGGTCGTTCGCACGACACTCAAAAGCCTGAAGATAAATTCATCTTCAAAGTGCCGCAGCTGCGCAATGTGGCAGTGACACCGCCCTACTTCCATGACGGGTCCGTAGAAAAACTGGATGACGCTGTGCGGGTCATGGCGCGTCTGCAGTTGGGCAAAAAACTGTCCGACGAAGACGTCAAGCACATCGTTGCTTTCCTCCAGAGCTTGACCGGCGATATTCCCAAACAGTTCCTGAACGCGCCACCACTACCGGTGGCTTCATTCAACAACTGAGTCCGACGCGATGCCTGGCGCCGCCTTGATTGCACTGCTGTGCGCTCTGGCGGCGCCGGTCGCCTGCGGCGCATTCGAGCGATCGGATGGGTCAGTTGTGCAGTGTGAAGTCACGCTCGGTGGCGAGTCTCGCGTGGTTCACGAGGTCTGGCTCGGCCATGGCGACATCGGCGACCGACACCCTTCACTGGGTGGCGCGGCCGCGGTTGTTCGCCCGGGTGCAGATGGATGGCCGGTCATTTTTTTCGATGCGGTTGTCTTTCGCGCCATGCTGTCTCGCGATCCGCACATGTCAGATTTCATTTTTTATCATGAATGCGCGCACGCGCAGGACGCCGAGCGCGACGAAATCGAAGCCAATTGCGAGGCCTATCTCGAATTGGACAAGTTGGGCGTGCTGACCCCTGACCGCATCGATGCGCTGGCATCGACGCACAAAAAAATGCTGCGACTCCCCTCGCGCTATGGCGGCAGCGGCGAAATATTCTGGCAACGTACCCTCGATTGCGTTAACCACCGGCTGGCGAGCCAAGTCAATTAATCCCATTAGCGTATCGGCATCGCATCAAGCACGCCCTCTCCTCTCAGCACGGAATTTGACTTTTAGTTACAATCGCCATACCTCTTGGTAATCGTTCTTGGCAAACGCGATAAGAGAATAACAATAATTAAGGCTGTCGGTTTGCTTGGAATAACTCATGTAGAGCACCTTGCAGGTTCACGCCTCTGGTTAACTGTCCTCTCATATCCGAACTATGGTGCCCGCATGAGTAAGATCGGAAGACCGGCGGCAAGCCGCTTGCCGCGTAAGCGCTTAAAGCCGTTGCCAGCGCAAAAAAATCTAGATCTTTTCTCCGGTACTCAAGACCACGAGGGCGTGGTGGTGGCGCTGCGCGAGAGTGAAGCACGGTACCGCCAGATCGTTGAGCTAACACCGGATGCGATACTCATTGAGTCTCTTGGCAAGATCGTCTTCGTCAACACCGCTGCCAAAAAGCTGTTTCGTGAAACGTCTCAGGCGCGGCTAGTGGACCGATTTGCGATTGATCTGACGCCTGTAGCACACCAAGAAAGCCTTGCACGGCAGCTGGCCCAGCTTGGCGCGAGCAACTCTTTACTTCACACAGACGAGCTGCTGCAACGGCTTGATGGCAGCACTTTCGACGCGTCAGTCAGACGTGTGAGAGTAGTACACGATGGGCAGGCGGCAACGCACACCGTGGTACGAGACATCTCTGAAAGAAAAAAACGTGAACATCAGCTCTCCTATCAAGCCACGCATGATGCACTTACCGGTGCGACCAACCGCGACTCGCTGATCTTGAAACTCAGGGATGCTATCCACCAAGCGGATCGTCATGGGTTTGGCGTCTGGGTTATCTTTATTGATCTCGATCGTTTCAAGCAAATTAATGATCAATTTGGCCATGCTTACGGCGACCAGCTTCTACAAGTGGTCGCTGGTCGTCTGTCGAACTCACTCCGTAGGGATGATGTGCTGGCCAGATATGGGGGTGATGAATTCGTGCTGATCCTGCGCGGCGGGTCTGACGATTATCTGACTCCACAAATCATCGAGCGCCTTGTTGCCAGTGTTTCCGAACCCATCGCCATCGAGGGGCTCGAACTGACAATCACCTGCAGCGTCGGTATCAGCACGTATCCTGTCGATGGTCGCAACGCCGAAGAGCTCATACTGCAAGCCGATACCGCCATGTACCTGGCCAAAGGGTCTGGCCATAATCGCTACCAGTTCTACAATGAGGCCATCGATGTCCAACTTTATCAGCGCGCGATCGTCGAGACTGAATTGCAGCATGCGCTGGAAAAGCGAGAGTTTTATCTCGTGTATCAGCCCCAGGTGTCGCTCAAAACCGGGCGCATTTCAGGCGTCGAGGCCCTGCTACGATGGGCAAATCCCAGACTAGGCGAGCTGATGCCGGAGCAGTTTCTGCCACTGGCCGAAAAGACCGCGCTGATCAATACGATCGGCGCTTGGGTGGTCAACGAAGCAGTGCAGCAAGCGGCAAGCTGGGAGCGTGAGGGGCTTGGCGCGCTGAGAATAGCCGTGAACCTGTCTGCGAGGCAGATTGACATGGCCGGGCTGCTCCATGTGGTCAAAACAGCGCTCGACGATGCCCATCTTCTTCCCCAACGCCTGGAGCTGGAGTTGACGGAAACCCTGATGATGTCAGATGTCAAGCGCACGCAGAGGCTACTGCAGGAACTGGACCGCTTGGGGGTACAAGTCGCCATGGATGATTTTGGCACTGGCTATTCGAGCTTGGTGCATCTTCAGCGTATGCCGCTGCATTGCCTGAAGATCGATAAAGACATCGTCCGTGCCTTGTCTGATCCTGATGATGATAGTGCCGAAGCCATTCTCGGTAGGCTCGTGACACTCGCGCACAGCCTCAGGCTGCGCGTCGTTGCCGAAGGCGTGGAAAATCAGGAGCAGCTGAATATCCTGCGCAGGCATAATTGCGATGAGATCCAAGGCTATATGCATAGCGCCCCGCAAACCGCGAACAGTATTGCCGCAGTGCTTCGAAAGCACCTGAACGAAGACTGGAGAGGCGATTAATTAAACATCGCAAGATTTCTCCTTTGGGAAATAGCTGCCAGCCTTTGGTCTGGCAGACGCCAGAGTCGCACAGCGGTGCTGGCTCGCCAT
This sequence comes from Oxalobacteraceae bacterium, assembly GCA_900299005.1. Classification (GTDB taxonomy): domain Bacteria; phylum Pseudomonadota; class Gammaproteobacteria; order Burkholderiales; family Burkholderiaceae_D; genus Pernthalerella. Next base: position 12,190 of record OMID01000067.1, on the reverse strand, counting down.
AAAACGATGTTGCTCAGCGTCTCTCCAGCGATGATGGGTCCGCTGCGGGCTATTTCTGCTCACAGACATCGCTGCCATCTTCGGGGACTTTGTCGTGCAAGAGGCGCTGTATGGGCACCCAGATGACCGACGTCGCCATTCTGATCAGGGTTTCGACGACATCGCCGGCATTTGCCCCGATGGTGTAGTCAGAAAAACGACCCTTGATTTCCAATGGTGTCGCCAGACTGAAAAACTGCGCCGTCTTTGCCTGAGGCTGCAGGCGAATGTGCAGCGTTTCTTTTGACAGGTCGATGGCCGTATTGCCCGTAACACGAACTTTACTGGTATCGATAAGCAGCTTTTTCTGAGTCAGTTTGCCATCGCTCATCGTGAAACGACCCACCGCACAGTTAACGCGCGATTCGTTTTTCGGATCAATCGTGGGCAAGAGCGCGAGGAACAGGTTGACTGCCCAGAGGTCGAATACGCCAGCCTTCATCTCCTGCGGCCAGATCGCAAAATCGAGGGTTCCACTACCGTGTCTGATTACGTCGGATAACTTTGGCGCCCGCGCACGCACGTCCACGTTCAGGCTGAACCGACCTGCCAGATCAGTGCCTGGCTTCAGTCGGCGCCCCAGAACACCGTAGTCAAAGCGATCGACATTGATCTTGAGATCGGCGAACACATCACGTTCGCCGGGTTCGTAGGACAAGGACAGGTTGGCCGAACCACCGGGCATCTGCAGGCTGACGGGTGCCAAGGTGGCGCGTCCCTCGGCAAGGTTTGCGCTGAGTTTGCCCCCGCCCAGTACATCCGGCCCAGAGAGCACGCGCTCGACCTCTACCGTCAGGGTGGCAACGTACTTCAGCAAGGTGTCGCGACTGAGCAAGCCCTGCACGCGGTCACTGGCCTGAACCGCTTTGTTGCGCAGTGCTTCCTGATCCAGTGGCCCGTCTTTCGCCGCTGATGCCGGTGCTTCCGTTGCCGACCAGTCTGCCAGCCTGAAATCATCGAGTTGAATCTGTGGTGACTTCAATCGCAGAGCAATCGTCGGCGGCGAGGCGCTGGTGTCCAGCGAGCCCTCGCCATGGAGCGCGCTACTGCCCAGGGTCAGCGTCATGCCTTGCACCGCATAGCCCTGACGCGACACGCGCAAGCGCCCTTCCAGGGACCAGGGTCCCCAGGGCGGTAGTGCCACTCGCGCGAGCCGATCGAGTGCGTCCAAGCGCTCGCCACTGGCTTTCAACTGCAATTCCATGTCACGCGCTTCGATATCTCGGTTCAGGGTGCCAGACAGATTCAGGCGGCTGCTACTGGCGGAGAGGGTCATCTCAAAAGGCACTCGCCGCGCGGGATCAAGCAAGTCTTTAGCCGAGGCACTTCTAAGTGAGATGCTCACTGGCAGCGCATCGACATCACCCAGAAGCGTCAGCGATACGGCTTGCCCTGGTGCCGCCACCAGACTGCCTTTGTCGACTCGAATGCGCCCCGCCGGCTTGCCTTGGGCATCACGCCAGCGCAACTGACCGGACGCTACCTCGCCTAGCAACTGCGCGTTAGCGATCAGTCCGGACAAGCGATTCGAACGACTCTCGAGATACAGCGACACCGACGCTGCGGTGAGATCAATACCGTGAGTGAGCCGGAGATCGCGCATCAGCTGCCCTGTATCCAGCTGGCGCGCAAACACCCAGAGCTGCGCATGCGGTTCGTGGCTGCGCGTGTCGATCATCAGAGCACCATCAAAGCGCTGTCCCGCCAACTCTGCAAAAAACGGCGAGCTCTGCATGAAGCCGTCACGAAGACGGATGTCAGCGCCCATCTCTCCCAAGGGCACTGGCGCGCCCTGCACCCCCTGCACCCGCACCCGAAGATCGGCGTCGTCTAGCACCAGTGTGCGAGGCAAGACCGGAATGTCCAGCGTCGCGCCTTGCTGATGTTCGACGGGGGTCGGTGTTTTCTTTGGCGACGGTAACCAAAGACTGTCAAGCTGCGCGAGATCGATGTCGGACAGATCGATGCTCGCTTGATAGAAAGGCCTACCTCCGACTTGCTTGCGCTCGACGTTGACCAGCGCACTGCTACGTCCGGCTTGTAGCACCAGGTCGCTAAGCCGCCATGCCTCGGTGGTGCGGGTGATGCGGCCCGCAAGCGCCAACGGCAAGGTCGCGTCCTTGCGCAGACCCAACCACGCAGCCACCTCACCCGCACGCTCGGCACCTAAACTAAAGCTCAGCGTGCCGGTACCCTGGGTAAGGTCCACGCTGCTCTGCAACTGGGCCGCAAATCCCCGCGACTGTGCGATCAGCGTGAAGCGACTTTCGCGGTTCATCATGGATGATCGCAGATCCATGCCTGTTAGCGTCGCCTCCAGAGGTTTGCCAAGCAGAAGTCCACGAAAATTGCCTGCCAGCGGCTTGCCCGCGTCCAGTGCGATGATCAACTGCGCCACGTACAAACTGACCGGCTTGCCCTGCTCGAGATTGCCATAGCTAAGCCGACTCTCGTCCAGCCGAAGCTGCGCCGACAGCGCGCGCATCAGTGCGGCACCATCGCTACCCTGCGAGCTCAGTCGGAGGGTCAATCTGCCCATGTGTCCCTCAATGCCCGGCAGTCCGGTGAAGAGGCGTGCCAAACCACCCACCGGCGATTTTTGGCTCTGCAGTTCCATGCGAATGGATGAGCTCTGCGCATCTGCTTGAAACTGCCCTCGCAACGGGACGCCTTCAACCTGCGCGCTCATGGGGATCTGCAGCCGGCCATTGACCAGCGACAGCGACAGCGATGCCCCCCGAATATCCCCGGGCAAGCTCAGCCACTGCGCCACCGAAAGTCGCAGTTGTGCATCGAACCGGCTGAGCACTGACAGATCGAGCTTTGCGCGGGAGAGGCTTTGGTACAACGCAGCCAAATTAGCCGGTTCGTCCTCGTCATCGTCTTGACCCAGGAAGGGCTTGAGATCGAGACGTGCGAGCTCAAGCGAGCCTCCCAGAACCGGGCGTTGTTGTCGGCTATCGACAGACAGCGATCCGTGCACGCTTGAGCGCCCTAGCTGCGCGGAGAGCTCGTCAAACCTTGCGACCCCCGGTGTTAATGTCAGCCGGCCAGCGACACCGGCAAGGCCGGCGTTGGGAAGATCAATATCAAGCAGCTTTCCAAAGCGCGCGAAGTCTGTTGTCCCCAGACCGAAGCGGAACTGGCTTTTCGCGGCGCCAATCTGGCCCTCAAGGCTAAGAGTGCTGCCGGCGAATTCCAGCTGCATCTGCACAGGCCACGCTGACTCGGCCAGAGCTAGCTGGCGCAAGGAACCCCCACGGATGTTGAGCTGATAGCCCAGCGTCTGTTGAACGCGCCCCTTGCCAGTGGCCACAAGGCCGGCATCCACGGGGAGTTGCGCATCAAAGCTGTCAAGCGTGAAGCTCAGGGGCTTTTCTCCTGCGCCTTGAAAATTCACCTGAAGGTCACTGAGCGCCAGCTCACGGATATCGATGCGAGCCGCGAGCGCTGCGGCGTCCGCGCTCCCGGCTTCCTCTGCCTCTGGCGCCTGTGCCTGGGCGCGCGCAGCCGGAGCAATCACCCAGTTGGCCGAGCCATCAGCCGCTTGTCTGAGGTTGAGCCTGACGCCCGTGGCCGAGAGGCGCTCTGCGCGCAGTTGTCCGCGCAGCAGTAGCGGCAGCAAATCGAGCTGAAAGCTCAGCTCGCCGACACGGAGAAAATCACCTTGTCCAAAGGCGGGCGGCTGATCAAAACGCAACTGCCTCACCAGCAGCCGGGGCCGCAGACCGAGCTTGATGGCGAGCTGGCCATCAATGTGTGCCTCACGGCCCAGCTGATCGGAGAGCCAGCGGGAAAGAACGCCACGATATCGGTCGCCATCCCACTCCACACCAGCAGACGCGACGATCACCAGTAACATCAGCACGGACAGTAGCGAGGCTACCAGCACTCGCCAGCGTCTGAACGTGCGAACCGGGATGTCAGGATCGGGTAGCAAAACGAAAAATCAAGTCAAGCGGTATCAGCAAAACGCGCCCGCAGAAAATCGGCACACAAATGCACTGCAGTGTTTGCCTCGTCCACTGCGCCGCCCATGATGATGAAGCCATGTATCTGGCGCTCGAAACAGACATACTGCGTCGGATTTCCTGCAGCAGACAAGGCATCGGCATAAGCAGCACCTTCGTCACGCAGCGGATCAAAACCGGCGGTCAGCACCAATGCAGGCGGCATGCCGCTCAGGTCAAGCGCAAGCAAGGGCGAGGCACGCGTGTCTTGGATATCTGCCGGATTGCGAACATAGGTATCTCGAAAATACCGCATCGCCTCCGCAGTCAAACCATAGCCATGGGCATAGTTCTGATAGGAGGCTGCAGAAAATCGCAAATCGGTCACCGGATAAATCAGCAACTGAAGGGCCAGCGGATGCGCCAGCGTCCCTCGCAGTGACTGCGCCACGACAGTAGCGAGATTGCCGCCCGCGCTGTCGCCCCCGGTGCCAATGCGTGCCGGGTTGATGCCCAGTTGGGCATAGGACTCGATCACGTGCCGAGTGGCCAGCAATGCATCGTCGACCGCTGCCGGAAATGGGTGCTCGGGCGCCTTGGCGTAATTTACCGAGTACACCGCAGCGCCAGAGCCATGGGACAACTGCCGGCACAGCGTGTCATGCGTATCAAGGTCACCGATTACCCAGCCACCCCCATGAAAATACACCAGGGCCGGCAGATCGCGTCGCTCGCCTAACCCCTTCGGACGAAATTCCCGCAGCGTCAATGGCCCTCGCGCTCCGGGTATCGTGAACTCGCGCACGACATCCATCTCGGGTTTGGGGGGCTGAAGCGGCAGCCGACTGCGTTTGTACAGTTCGCGCGCCTGCGGGGCAGCGCACTGCTCCGGGCCGGGGACATGAGCGGCGGCAGCCTTGTCCAGCAACGCTTTGGACTGCGGATCGAGCATCATCGAGGGTCTCCGGGGGGATGTGATCATCCGCCCATGATGCTAATGGCGGCGTAATTTAAGCGCATTATAGGATCGCGACGGACCGCTCACGAGTGGGCGACTGGCGTGAATCGGCCCACCCGCCATGCACCCCACAACCACGCACAACCCGCCACCCCCAGCTTAGCGATGCACTGATCGTGGTGCGTAAGCCGGACAGCACATCAAGACAAGACCGTTGTGCCCCTGCGCTCAGCGGCGGGGCTAGTGTGGCAGAGGCTCCTGCACCGGAACCACTGGGGGTTCGAACCAGCGATACAACACCGGCAGCACCACCAGCGTGAGCAGTGTCGAGGTGATGAGACCACCGATGACCACGACGGCCAGAGGACGCTGAACCTCAGAACCGGGACCGGAAGCAAACAAAAACGGTACCAGCCCCAGCAAGGCCACTGTCGCTGTCATCATCACGGGCCTGAATCGCTGCTTGCAGCCCTCCAGCAGCGCCACATCAAGCGCCACCCCTTCCTCGCGCAGCCGCCTGACGTAGGTGATCAGCACGACACCATTAAGCACGGCAATACCCCACAGTGCAATGAAGCCCACGGATGCCGGCACAGACAAATATTCGCCCGTAATCGCCAGCCCGAACACGCCGCCTATGGATGCGAATGGCAGCACGGTGATGATCAATCCGGCCAGTCTGACTGAATTGAACATCAGGAACAGCAGGAAGTAGATCGCGACGACCGTCAGCGGCACGATAACCATCAGTGTGCTCATCGCGCGCTGCATGTTTTCGAACTGACCGCCCCACGAAAAATAATAACCCTCAGGCAGCTTCACTTTTTCATCAACCCGCTGCTGCACTTCGGCCACGAAACCACCAAGATCACGACCAGTCACGTTGGCGCCGACCACCACGCGTCGCTTTCCTGTCTCGCGATTGACCATGGGCGGGCTGTCCACCAGCGAGATCTTGGCGACGCTTTCCAGGGGAATGAGCGCATGATCTGCCGTTCGCAACATGGTCTCGCGAATGACGTCAACCGAATTACGATAATTTTCAGGATAGCGTAGCAGGATCGCGTAGCGACGCTCGCCCTCGTAAAGCTGACTGACTTCGCTTCCGCCAATCGCTGTTTCGATAATGCTGTGGATGTCCGCTACGTTGATACCGTAACGCGCGATTGCTCGACGATCGATGTCTATGGTCAGTGTTTGTTGCCCGGATAATCGGTCAACTCGTATGTCTCGGGCACCGGGCACCTGCTTGACGATCAAGGCGACCTGCTCGGCAAGGCGCTTGAGTTCGGCGAGATCATCACCGAAGATCTTGATCGCCAGCTGGGAGCGAACACCGGTCAGCATCTCGTCGACACGTTGCGCGATCGGCTGATTCATCACGATCTGAACGCCCGGCATGTCTGCCAGGGCATGACGGATGTCATCTTCGATTTCGGTCTGGGATCGCTCCACCGCCGGATCAATCGATACGACCGGATCAGATTCATTGGGTCCGGAGGGATCCGCCGGCGACTCGCCCCGACCCAGCTTGGAGACAGCCATTCGCACGCCGGGTATCTGGCTGATGCGTTTCATGGCTTCCAGATCGATCCTCGCGGCCTCATCAATGGAAATACTGGGCATGCGAACGATGGTTGGCGTGATGGACCCCTCCTTCATGATCGGGATGAAGCTTTTTCCCAGAAAGGGAACGATCATGAAAGAACCGAGCAAGAGCAGTACCGCTAGAAACACGGTGCGCTTTTGCGATGCCATCGCCATGCCCAGCAGCTTCATGTAGTAAAACTTCATTAAAGCAATTGGCCGAGTGTCATGGTCGGCGCCCCCTCTCAAAATGTAGGAGCACAACGCAGGTGAAAGCAGCAAGGACACTGCGAGTGATACTGCCAGCGCAATGGCGATGGTCAGCGCCAGCGGTGAGAACATCTTGCCCTCCATGCCGGTCAGGGTCATCAGCGGCAGGAAGACCAGAATGATGATGGAAATGCCATAGATGGTGGGCTTGGCTACATCCAGCGTTGCCTCAAGCACGACTTTGCTTCTCTCCTCAGGCTTTGCATACCCGAGCTTGTGGAAGACGTTTTCCACCACCACCACGGTGCCGTCGACCATCAGGCCGATGGCTATCGCAAGCCCCCCGAGCGACATGAGGTTGGCTGACAATCCAATCCGATTCATGACCATGAAGGTCACCAGCGGCGTGATAATCAGTGTGGCAATGACCACCAGACTCGAGCGCAAGTCACCCAAGAAGATGAACAAGACAATCACGACCAGAATGACGCCTTCGATGAGTACCTTGCCAACCATCCACAGGGAGGCATCCACGAGTTCCGTGCGGTCGTAGAACGGTACGATCTGCAGACCACCCGGAAGCATGCCTTTAGCATTGATCTCGTGGACGCGCTGCTTGATACGGGTGACAATTTCTTTGGCATTACCACCGCGAAGCATCATGACGATGCCGCCGGTCGCTTCGGTCGTGCCATTTTTGACCAGCGCACCCTGACGGACCGCCGAGCCGATTTTCACTTGCGCGACGTCCCGTACGTACACGGGGATGCCACGCTCTTCTTTTAGGATGATGCCGCCAATATCTTCGAGCGTGCGCGTGAGTCCGACGCCGCGAATTAAATACTGCTCAGCGCCTTGCGGCAAAATGCCGCCACCGGAATTGGCGTTGTTCGCGGAGATGGCAGTTCGTACCTCCTCCATGGACAACTGGTAGTGACGCAGCCTGTCCGGGTTCACCAGCACCTGATACTGGCGCTCAAAACCACCAAATGAATTGATCTCTGCAACGCCTGTGATTGAGCGCAGCATCGGTCGCACCACCCAGTCCTGCACGGAGCGGCGCTCCATCAGTTCTGCCTCGGAGAGCGCCCGTTTGCCGTCGTCCGGATGTTCGATCGTGTATTGATAGACCTCGCCCAGACCCGTGGATACCGGACCCAGCACTGGCGTAATGCCCTCGGGCAGTCGGGAGCGAACTTCCATCAGACGCTCCATCACTAGCTGACGGGCAAAATAAACATCGGTCTGATCCGTGAAGACCAGTGTGATGATCGACAAAGCGCTACGATTGAGAGAGCGCATCTCGGTCAGCCCTGGCAGGCCTGTCATCGAGATCTCCAGCGGTACCGTGACAAAGCGCTCGACTTCTTCTGGAGAGCGTCCTGGTGCCTCGGTGGCTATCTGCACTTGAACGTTGGTGACGTCAGGAAAAGCATCGACAGAGAGCTTGGTCGTCGCGCGCAAACCGAACCCGACCAGCGCTAGCGCGATCATCACCATAATCAGGCGCTGGGACAGCGCCTCGCGAATCAACCCGTTGAGCATGGCCTTACTCCAGCTCGGCGCGCTTGCGCTGGCTGTTCAAATGAAAGCTGCCGTCGACCACCACCGGTGTACCCACGTCAATTCCCTTGCGAACGGGTCTGAGCGCGCCTGCGGCGGGATCGAGCTGGACTTCTGTCAGGCGATAACGATGTTCGCCCACTCGCACAAAGACATAGTCTTTGTCGTTCTCACGCACTACGGCCTCTGCAGGGACAGCCAGCTGCTTCACATAGGTGCCATTCAGATGAAGGGTTGCCAGCATTTGTGGCTTGAGCTCGAAACGAGGGTTATCTACCGCCGTGCGAATCGGTACCGTGCGCGTATCCTGCTGCACCGTGTCGCTGACGAAGACAATGCGCCCTTTGAGTTTCTGCGCGCCGAGTGCGGGAACTTCGACCTCGACCTGCTGATTGAGCTGGACGGAGTTGGCATCTTGTTCCGGCAAGGCCCCCACCACCCACACATTGGAAAGATCAGCAACGGTGAACAGCGGATCACCAGGCTGCGCGACCTGGCCTTGACTGACTTTTCGCTCCACCACGACACCGGTGCGAGAGGCCGTGATCGCCACCTCAGAAGCGAGCGCACCAGTCTCACGCAGACGTTCGATCATCTGATCGCCCAGGCCAATCAAGCGAAGCTGATCGGTGGCCGCACGTAATTCAGCACGCGCCACGGAGAGTTCGACCTCGCGACGATGCAATTCTGCGCTGCCGATGACATCGGCGGTCACGAGCTGCTGAGCACGCTCCACCGATCGCTCAGCCAATTTGGTCGCCGACAGCGCGCGCAAGAACGACAACTGAGCTGCCGTAAGCTCAGGGCTGGAGAGACGAGCCAGCGCTTGGCCAGCCTTTACCCGGTCGCCGACCTCGGCCAGCACTTGCGTGATTCGTCCCGTCACCGACGCGCCAATGCGCATGGTTCGCTGCTCATTGGCTTCAATGCGGCCAGCGACTTTCTGAATGAGCGAGACCTCGGCCATGGCGGCAGGCTCGGTATGAAAATGCTTGTCCATATCTGGCGTCAGTTGCACCTCCATGGGGTCGGTCCGCTGCGCGTTTTGCGCGGGTGGCTTTTTCACTTCAGTGCCGGTCTTTCCGCAGCCGACGGCAAGAAAGGTCAGGCCAAGCAGCATGACAGCGAGGGTTTGGCGAGAAGAGGTTTTTTTCATAGGTGTGCGGACAATCGACAATAGACTTTTGTGTTCTCTGCTCATGAGTATCTGATCATTCGCGAAGATCGGCATACCGACCTGCGAGTGTCTCAAGCTCGGTCAGCGAGGCCTGCAACTGATACCGCGCCAGCAGCAGATCCTGACGCACGGCACGTAATACTCCCTGTGCATCGAGCACTTCAAGAATCCCGCGTTCGCCAAAGCGATATGCTGCCTCGGCCACTCGCAGCGCTGCTTCCGCATCGCGCATCGCGCCTTCGGACAAGGCCTTGATACGCACGCGGGCAATCTCGACAGAGTTGGATGCCAGCTCAAGCTGCTGCATCAACTCTGCGCGCCGCCCCTCCAACCGCGCGAGGGTTCGTTCGCGTTCGGCGATGGCCTCCGCCCGAGGTCCGCGCTTCTGATCCAGCAGCGGAATCTGCACACTGAACCCAACGATGTCGTGACGAACATCGGGCTCGCGGGCTTGTCGCGCCCGAAACTCCACACCCGGCAGTCGACTGGCAACGGCCTCGCTGATGCGCGACTGATGGCGCTCGAGTTCGGCCTCGAGCACGCGCAGTTCGGGGTTCTCGCGCAAGGCCGTCTCTTTGAGCGTTTCCAGAGGCGGCACAATGAGACTCTCGGAAAGTTGTGCGGCGAGCGTCCAGCCAGCAGGCAAGCGACCCGAGGCAAGGCGATTGATCGATATTGCGGCTTGAGAGATCTGAAGCCTCGCGGTCTGTTCGCGCTGTCGCGCATTCACGATCTCGGCATCGGCTTTGATCAGCTCGTATTTGCCCGCCTCACCCGTCTCGACGCGCAGCTCCACGCGCTCACGTATTTGCTCCAGAAGCTCCAGTGCGTCAGCGGCGGCCAGCGCTTCTTCCTTGCGCAGCAGGTATTCATAGGCCCGTACCCGCACCTGCGAGACCAGATCATTGCGCGTCTGCCTGAGCGACTGCAGGCTGGACTGCTCGTCATAGAGCGACGTGTTGATGCGGGCGCTCCTGAGCGCCGGGTTCTCAATCAGCTGACTCACCCCTATCGAGGTCAGAGTGCCAGCCGAGCTGGTGCTGCCGGCGCTAGCGCGCCCGCCGTCCAGCTCGAAGCGAGGATTCGGCAAGGCACTGGCCGTTGTGACGCCTGCGGTGGCCAATTCCACCGTGCGTCTTCCAGCTTCCAGCGCCGGGCTGTTGGCCAGCACAAATGTCACCAGCTGATCAATGGTGAAAGTGGCAGTGGCCTCTGCCCTTGCCAGACTCATGGATACCAAGAGACACAGGCCTGCCATGCAAGGACGCAAAACACCTCGGGGACGGTTCATCAGGCCCGGTAGACGCGCAGATTGACGGAGTTTCAATTTTGAAAAAATGTAAGTTAAGGGCGGGCGAAGCACTTTGTCAGGTTTTTGTCAGGAATTCGCGGCGGATTATCTCAGAATCCGGAAAAGTTTTCAGTAGGTCGAGTGCCGGCGCCGTAGCGCAGGCGGCACACTGCGCGGCGAAGGTCGGGGACAACCCCGGTGAACCGCTATTTACCCAGCTTCACGCTCGATCTGGACGTCCTGCGTAGACAGAGGCCAGCCGATGCATTCGGGGTGTGCGCGGAAATTGCGCAGCCACCAAGCCCAATCTTGCGGCAATAACGACCATGGATCCGCATGGGCAAGTTCGCGCGCGGCCCAAAGCGGCCAGTGCGGGTTGGACAGCGCTGGACGGCCCAGCATCACAAGATCGACAGCGCCCTCGCTGACGACGCGATCAGCGACCGCCGGCAGCCCGAGATTCCAGCTAGTGGCCACAGGGATACCGACTTCACGTCGCACCCGTTCAGCGCGTGACACCATCGCCGCGAGTTCGGCGAATGGCTTGGGTTCCATCTCGTCAGTATTGAAGCCCCAGCTGAGATCGGCAAGATCAAGACCCCGCTCCTTCATCAGCGCAACAGCAGCGACCGAATCGTCAAATTGCAAGCCGGCGGGATTCAGATCGTCAGCGCCGAGCCGCATCGTCAGCGGTAATCGCTCGGGCCATACGGCACGCACGGCATCAATCGCCTCAAGATGAAAACGCAGGCGGTTTTCGAGCGATCCGCCATAGGCATCAGTTCGTCGGTTGGCAAGCGGTGAGAGGAAACTCGCCCCCAGATAGCCGTGCGCAAAGTGAAGCTCAAGCCATTCGAAACCGGCCTCCAGTGCGCGAAGCGCTGCCTCCGTGTAGGCGCGATGCAGGGCACGGATTTCATCCACGGTGAGTGCATGGACCGGGTAAGGTCGCACGCCACCGTAGGGCACATCAGAGGTCCCTCGCACCGGCCAGCCTCTGGGATCATCCGGCGGCAGCTGCCGACGTCCCTCCCAGGGCGGACACTCGCTCCCCTTTCGTCCGGTGTGTCCGAGCTGAATAGCCGGAACTGCACCCATTTCTTTGACCAGCCTTGTAAGGCGCGAGAGTCCCGCGACATGAGCATCGTCCCAGATGCCCGCGCAACTGACGCTGGTGCGTCCGTCGGGCGTGATGGCAATCTGCTCGGGAAATACCAAGCCAAAGCCACCAGCCGCTCGCGAGCCCGCCAGCATGATGTGGAAATCACTGATGTGCCCGTCGATTGCACGGTGCTGTGTCATGGGCGACATCGCAATGCGGTTACGCAGAGTCACACCCTTGAGCGTGAATGGACTGAAGAGGTCTGGCATGGCAGGATTCGTATTCAGGCAGTGCTATGGCAATGTCGACTTGG
>OMID01000066.1 GCA_900299005.1 Oxalobacteraceae bacterium | reverse complement strand
GGGGTATTGGGCGTTCAATTGGTTGTCGCTGTTCGGATGGTGTCGGTTGTCATGCTGGAGGTCTGATTGGGCGCTGTGCTCTGATGAGCGGTTGTGGATCCCAGCGTGCACTGGGATGACGACAGGGTTGCTGGGTGTTCAATTAGCCGTCGCTGTTTGGATGGTGGTGGCGGTTGTCTTGCTGGCGCGCTGGAGGGCGCATTACCAAACACCCACTGCGTCATCCCAGCGCACGCTGGGATCCATCGTTGTTCGACCACTAGCGATTAATTTCAGGCGTTGAGCATCGTCACGGCGCCGCCGACTGAACGGGTCATTTTTTCTGACGGAGCATTACCCATGCCCACACCGCTGACGCTGGAATTTGACCAGACACTGGCGATCATCACCTTTACGAATCCCGCGCGCGGCAATGCGCTGGATCTTGCGATGGCCCGCGCCTTTGCCGGTGCAATTGAGCAGATCGCGGAGAACCAGCAGGTTCGCGCGCTGCTTATTACTGCGCAAGGCAAACAGTTTTGCGTGGGCGGCGATATCAACAGCATGGCCGACGCCTCGCGGCCGCTCACTGATACCTTGCGCGAGCTGCTCGAACCCGTGCATGCGGCGATAGCGCTGCTTAAGACATTCTCTTTTCCGGTGGTCTGTGCACTCAATGGCGCCGTCGGCGGTGGTGGCATCGGGCTGGCCTTGTGTGGCGATCTGGTACTGGCAGCCGCTTCGATGAAGCTTCGTGGCGGGTATTCGGCTATTGGACTGACGCCTGATGTGGGCGGGTCCTGGTTCGTGACCCGGCGTGCCGGCGCGGCGCGTGCCAAAGAGATTTATCTGACCAATCGACCGTTCAACGCAGAAGAATGTTTGCGCATCGGGCTGATCGATGCCGTCCATCCTGATGAGGCACTGCAGTCGGCAGCCCTGGCGCTTGCCCGTCAGCTGGCCAGTGGACCGGCCGAGGCGCAGGCAAGAATCAAGTCACTGATTGATCATGCCCACCATCGCACGCTTGAGCAGCAACTCGATGCCGAGCGCGACGCCATGTATGCCTCTGGCGAGAGTGCGGATGGCAAGGAAGGCGTTCGTGCATTCATTGAAAAGCGTGCGCCCAAGTTCGGATAATTTCTCTCCTATACAAAATCCGCATCAACGAGAACAAGAGGATCAACATGAAAGCCGTGGTATGCAAGGCATGGGGCCTACCCGAGACGCTGGTCATTGAAGAGCTTCCCGACGTGTCGCCCAGCGCAGGTGAGGTCATGATCGATATTTTTGCAGCGGGCGTGAACTTTCCGGATGTGCTGATCATCCAGAATAAATACCAGTTCAAGCCCGAGCTGCCTTTTACGCCTGGTAATGAACTCGCTGGCGTGGTGCGCGCCGTCGGCGCGGGGGTGTCCCGATTCAAAGTGGGCGACCGCGTGTTTGCGTTCGTGCCGCAAGGGGCTTTCTCACAGCAGATTACCGTCGCCGAGTCATCGGTGTTTCTCATGACGGAATCGATGGACTTTGATTCTGCCGCCGCGTTGATTCTCACCTACGGCACGTCCTATCACGCCGTCGTCGATCGTGCTGCGCTCAAAGCCGGAGAGACCCTGCTCGTGCTGGGTGCCGCCGGAGGGGTTGGCATTGCGGCCATCGAGATAGGCAAAGCCGTTGGCGCTAAAGTCATTGCTGCCGCATCGACCGATGACAAACTTGCCGTGTGCAAGCAGCATGGCGCGGATGTACTGATCAACTACAGCAGCGAAGACTTGCGCGACGCGATCAAAAAAGCGACCGATGGTAAAGGGCCAGATGTCGTGTACGACCCGGTCGGCGGCAACTACACCGAGCCGGCGTTCCGCTCCATTGCCTGGCGCGGCCGCTATCTGGTGATCGGCTTCGCCAATGGCGACATTCCCAAGCTGCCGTTGAATCTGCCGCTGCTCAAAGGCGCTTCGGTTGTTGGCGTTTTTTGGGGTGATTTTGCGCGTCGTGAGCCCCAAGCGCATATCCAGGCCATGCATCATTTGCTGGAGTGGCACAGCGCAGGCAAGATCCGCCCCCACGTCTCAGCCACCTATGCGTTGGCAGAAACGCCGCAGGCACTGACCGACATGGCCTCACGCAAGGTGACCGGGAAGATCGTCATCCAGCCGCGCCGTTGAGACACGCTGATCAGAGCAGGTAAAGACCGTGGCCAAAGTGTATTCGCTCCATGGGGTGACGCCGGTGATCGACCCTCGGGCCTTCGTGCATCCGACCGCTGTGCTGATCGGCGACGTGATCATCGGCCCGCACTGTTATGTCGGTCCGCTGGCTTGTCTGCGTGGCGATTTCGGACGGTTGATCATGGAAGAGGGCGCGAACCTGCAGGACACCTGTGTGGTGCATGGCTTTCCGGGCAGTGACACGGTGATTGAAGTCGATGGTCACGTTGGTCATGGCGCCGTGATTCATGGTGCGCGTATCGGTCGCAATGCACTCGTAGGCATGAACGCGGTAGTGATGGATGGCGCCGTGATCGGTGAGTCCTCCATTGTCGCGGCCATGTCGTTCGTCAAAACGGGGCTGATCGTGCCGCCGAAAAGCCTGGTTATGGGCATGCCGGCCAAGGTGGCGCGCAGCTTGTCCGATGAAGAGATCGCGTGGAAGCGGCGTGGCACACTGGAATATCAGCAACTGGCTGTGCGCTGCCTGCAAGATCTGAAAGAAACCGAACCCTTGACCAGCGTTGAGCCGGATCGGGCGCGCTTGCGGCTGGACAACCCGGAGGACATGATCAAGCCTGGCACCTCGCGGGGCTGATCGTTTTCGTTTTTTGCGGGTCACACGGCAGCACCCCGCTATCGTTGGAGAGTCTTATGTCTTACCAGACGCTGGAGATTGAACAGCATGCCCACCTCGCCACCCTCTGGCTGAACCGTCCTGATGTGCGCAACGCGTTCAACGAGACCTCGATTGCAGAGATCACGCATGCCTTTCGTCATCTCGATCTGGATCGGGAGATCAGAGTGATCGTGCTGGCCGCGCGCGGCACTGCCTTTTGCGCAGGGGCCGACCTGCATTGGATGAAAAAAATGGCCGGCCATACCGACCAGGAAAACCTCGCCGATGCCGGCGCCCTGGCCGAGATGCTGAAGGTCATATACCGTTGCAGCAAGCCCGTCGTCGCCCGTGTGCAGGGCGATTGCTATGCAGGCGGATTGGGGCTGGTTGCGGCCTGCGACATGGCGGTGGCCACCCTGGAGACCGGCTTTTGCCTCTCCGAGACCCGACTGGGCCTGATACCGGCCACCATCTCCCCTTACGTCATTCGTGCCATTGGCGAGCGCGCGGCACGACGGTATTTCCTGACGGCCGAGCGCTTCACTGCGGCTGAAGCCAAACGCATGGGTCTCGTGCACGAAGTCGTTGACGAGGCGTCGCTCGACAGCGCCGTCACCACACTCACTGATGCCCTCCTGTCTTGCAGTCCACATGCGCTGGATGAAGCCAAGCGGCTCATACGCGACGTGTCCTGCGCGACGATCGACGATGAACTCATCGCCGACACGGTGCGGCGTATCGCTGACATCCGCAGCTCCGAGCAAGGCCGCGAGGGCGTGCAAGCCTTCCTGAACAAGCGAAAGCCGCTCTGGCTGGTGGGATCGCATGGGCAGTGATCATGAATTGCTGGACACTCTGCGTGCCCGGCTAACCCGGTTGTCCGAGCAGCATCTGATGCGCCAGCGGCAGCAGGTCGAGTCGACCTGCGGCGCGCAACTACAGGTTGGCGGACACGCGCTGCTGGCTTTTTGCAGTAATGATTATCTGGGTCTGGCCAGCGATACGCGCATCGCCGAGGCGCTGGCCGAGGGGGCTTCGCGCTATGGCGCAGGCAGCGGTGCATCCCACCTCATCAGCGGACACTCGGCAGCGCATGCGCGACTGGAAGTCGCGCTGGCAGAGTTCATGGCGCCGAACCTGGTGCAGGGGCGCGCCCTGTATCTCTCTAGTGGTTATATGGCCAACCTGGCCGTTATCACCGCGCTCGCTGATAAGCACACGGAGATTTTTTCCGAGGAACTGAATCACGCGTCACTGATCGACGGTGCGCGGCTATCGCGTGCCAAGATCAGCGTGTATCCGCATTGCGATCTCGACGCGCTTGCACGCCTGCTGGGGTCTAGCCCAGCGCAGCACAAATTGGTCGTCACCGACAGCGTGTTCAGCATGGATGGCGATATCGCACCCCTACCCGGGCTACTGTCTCTGTGCGAGCAGCATGGCGCATGGCTGATCGTAGATGATGCCCATGGTTTCGGTGTGCTGGGTGAGCAGGGGCGGGGCGCACTCGAATTGAGCGCGCTGCGCTCACCGCAGATCGTCTTGATTGGCACGTTGAGCAAGGCGGCCGGTGTTGCAGGGGCATTTGTCGCGGCGCATGCGACGGTCATCGAATGGCTGGTGCAGCGTTCGCGACCGTACATCTATTCCACGGCCTCCCCCCCGGCGCTCGCGCATGCCCTGCAGACCAGCCTGAAGATCATTGCCTCGGAAGAGGGAAGCCAGCGCCGCCGCTTGCTGGCCGAGCGCATCGCGCAATGGCGGCATGCGCTTGATCTGCTGCACTGGCAACCGCTGGATTCCTCGACTGCGATACAGCCCGTACTCATCGGCGACAATCAAGAAACGATGGCGGCTGGTCGGGCCTTGCGCGAGCGCGGTTCCTGGGTCGGCTCGGTTCGGCCGCCGACCGTACCTCGAGGCACCTCGCGCCTGCGGGTGACGCTCTCTGCGGCCCACACCGAAGCGCAGCTAGACGAGCTGATCGTGGCGATGCAGGCCGCAGAAAAACTGACACAGAGAATCCCCTCATGAGTTTGCGTTGTGGATATTTTGTGACGGGCACGGACACCGGGGTTGGCAAGACACTGGTGTCGGCCGCGCTGGTGCACAAGCTGGCAGCAGCCGGACTGCGCGCTGCTGGCATGAAGCCCCTCGCGGCCGGCGCAGAGTGGCGCGATGGTCAGTTGTGGAACGAGGACGTGGCAACACTGAGCGCGCAGGCCAGCGTGTCGCTGCCTGTAGCGCTGATATGTCCGCTGATGTTTCGTGAGGCAGCAGCGCCCCACATTGCAGCCATGCTCGAAGACCGCTGTATCGACCTGCAGATTGTGATGTCGGCTTATCGTCAGCTCTCGGCATGGGTCGAGGCGCTGATTGTGGAAGGCGTGGGTGGTTTCCGAGTGCCGCTTAACAACGCTATCGATACCGCCGATCTCGCGACTGCCTTGCAGCTTGATGTTATCCTCGTGGTCGGCTTGCGGCTGGGTTGCCTGAACCATGCGCTGCTGACTGCCGAGGCCATTGCCGCGCGCGGCCTGAGGCTGGCTGGCTGGGTCGCGAATCAGATTGACCCCGCCATGCCGCATCAGGCAGCAAACCTAGAAGCGTTGTCGCAGCGATTACCGGCACCCCTTCTTGGGGTGGTGCGCTGGATGCCTGTGGCTTCGGCGGCCGAAGCGGCTGCCAGCATCGATGCGTCCCGCTTGCCGGGTTGGCCCGCATAACGATAACCCAGCAGCCAGGCGGCCCGCCAAGCTGTGACCCATTACCTCTCTATCGTCTGTTTATCTGGAAAACCGAATGTCCTCCACTGTTGCCGCTCAACCCATCACCGTGCATGCCGCGCGCAAAAAAATCACCGAGGTCGCCACCACGCGCGAAGCCTGGCCTGCCGCCGAAGTGCTCGCGCTGTTCGAACTGCCCTTCAATGATTTGCTATGGCGTGCGCAGCAGGCGCACCGTGAGCATTTCAATCCGAATGAAGTCGAGTTGGCGACCTTGTTGTCCATCAAGACAGGTGGCTGTCCGGAAGATTGCGGCTACTGTCCGCAGTCATCGCACTACGACACCGGATTGACGGCGCAAAAAATGATGGCCGTTGATGAGGTGATTGAAGCGGCCAGAGCAGCCAAAGACAGTGGTGCCACCCGCTTTTGCATGGGGGCTGCATGGCGCTCTCCCAAAGACCGCGATCTCGACGCGGTGGAGGATATGGTCAAGGCCGTAAAAGCGCTGGGGCTGGAGACCTGCGCGACACTGGGCATGCTCAAGGCAGCGCAGGCAAAGCGCCTTGCCGATGCCGGACTTGATTACTACAACCACAATCTCGACAGCGCCCCCGAGTTCTACCAAGACATCATCAGCACCCGCGACTATCAGGACCGGCTCGATACCCTGGGCCATGTTCGCGAGGCGGGGCTCAAGGTCTGCTGCGGCGGCATCGTCGGCATGGGCGAGACGCGAGCGCATCGCGCGGGTTTGATCGCGCAACTGGCCAACCTGAATCCTTACCCCGAGTCCGTGCCGATCAATCATCTGGTCGCGGTCGAGGGTACGCCGCTGGCTGATCAGGAGAAACTCGATCCTCTGGAATTCGTGCGCACCATCGCCGTGGCCCGCATCACCATGCCCAAGGCACGCGTGCGCCTGTCTGCGGGACGCCGCGAGCTCGGCGATGGCGTGCAGGCGCTGTGCTACCTAGCAGGAGCGAATTCGATTTTCTACGGTGACAAATTACTGGTGACAGGCAATCCCGAGGTTGAGCAGGACAGAGCCCTGCTGGGGAGGCTCGGCATGCAAGGCAAGCAGGGCAGCTAAGCCGCCTCGCGGTCGAGAATTGCGCCCTGAGGCAGGTAAGGAACCCTCAGTCCCGCCGACATTCGAGCGACTAAGTGCAACAACTCACTCGGCTTTGCCGCTGAATGCTTTTCGCGCCGAGAGGCTGATCAATGCCGACTGACCGCTGTGCTGCGTTCCTTCACGCAGCACGTCTTCGTAGCTGACAAGTTCGAGGATGGTCATGTCGCCGAAGGCCTCGCGCAGCAAGTCTTCGGTGTATAAATGGTCGAGCAATGGCGGGCCACCTGTCTTGTACTCAAGCTGCCTGGGAGCATAGCCCTGCAGCAGCAGCACGCCGCCTGGTTTGAGAGCGGCTTTCATTCGTTGGAACAGCGTGGCGCGTGTTACTGGATCGGCAAACTGAATAAAGATCGCCACCACCGCATCGTATTCGCCTACTTTCCAATCAAATGCTTCGGCACTGCTGATCGAGAAATTCACCCTCACGCCGACCCGCTCTGCAAGTTTGACAGCCTTGCCTACGCCGACTGGGGAAATGTCAAAGGCATCGACTTGCATGCCCTGCTGCGCCAGCCACACACTATTGCGGCCTTCGCCATCAGCGACTGATAGCACCTTAGCGCCCGTCGCGAGCCGCGCGCGCTGCCGCGACAGCCACACGTTCGGCTCGGTGCCGAAAATGTAGCTGTCGGTCGAGAAGCGCGCGTCCCACGTCTGAGCGGGATTGGCAAATCCCTTTGAGCGCACCTTAGGCATGCTCTTGCTCATGTTCGATTGGGCAGGTGCGCAGACCCAGCACGGAGTACGCCGGGCAAAAGCGCAGCAGGCCCGTGGCAATCGGCGCCAGGCCGATCCAGCCCCATGGGCCGATGACATTGATCAGGGAGAGCAGGATCAGCAGGCTGCCAGCCAGCACGCGCAATGCACGATCCGTGGTTCCGACGTTTCTCATGACATGCTCCTTTTAAGAGTGGAGGTGGGGGAAAAACTGGTTAGCGAGGCGACGAAGAATCGCCCTGCCATGGGTGGCGATAACGCTCGATGCCCTCGAAGATCGCCATGCCGGCGATCATGGCCAGCACGAACAGCATGGCTTTTGTGTTACCCGTGCCGAGGGAGGCCAGCGCGGGGCCAGGGCAAAATCCGGCCATTCCCCAGCCTGCGCCAAAGAGCAGACTGCCAATCACGAGGCGCGGGTCGAGATCATTCTTGGCTGGCATACGCATCGCACCGCCCAGGAAGCTGGTGGTCCTTTGGCGAGCGAAGCGAAACGCGACAACACCAACGATCAGGGCGCCGCCCATCACGAAGGCGAGGGAAGGGTCCCACTGCCCGGCGATGTCCAGAAAGCCGATCACTTTCGAGGGATCGGTCATGCCGCCGATGACCAGACCCAGACCGAAGATCAGTCCGACAATGAAAGCAGACAGCGTGTCGATGTGTTGTTGCATCAAAACCTCCTGTATCCGGGCAGTGGGCTGTATCAGCCCAACAGATGACGCATGGCGAAAACCATCGCCATGCCGCTGCCCATGAAGGCCAGCGTCGCGATGAGTGAACGAGGTGATAGCCGGGATAATCCGCAAATGCCATGGCCGCTGGTGCAGCCGCCGCCGTAGCGCGTGCCGATACCAACCAGCAGACCGGCCACCACCAGCACCTCGGTGCTCGCATCAATGGTCGGGACCGGTGGAGCGATGAACAGACTTGCCACCGCCGGAGCGAAGATGAGTCCAAGCAGGAAGGCCAGTCGCCAGGTAACGTCATTGGCATGCGTTTGCAGCAGCCCTCCCAGAATCCCGCTGATACCCGCGATGCGACCATTGGCCAGAATGAACAGCGCCGATGCCAGGCCAATCAAGAGGCCGCCCACCAGCGAGGCAGCAGGGGTGAAATGAGTCCAGTCGATGCTCATGGTGGCGTATCTCCTTCATGGTGACTACAGTAGCTTGAGTACAACACGTCCATCACGGCCAACGCGGCCTGACTCGCAATACGATAGTAAATCTGTTTGCCCTCGCGCCGCGTCTCTACCAGCGCTTCCTCGCGCAGCACGGCCAATTGCTGAGAGAGGGTGGGCTGCTGTATGTCCAGCAACTCTTCCAGTTCACCTACACGGCGCTCGCCCTGCGCAAGCTGACAAAGCAGCATCAAGCGGTCCGGGTTGGACATGGCGCGCATCAGGGCACAGGCTTGGCCTGCTGCCTCGCGCATGCGGGGCAAGTCAATGACAGGGTCGAAGGTGTCGTTCATTTCTGATTGTCGGAACCAGTTTGCGACAGTATAGCCAAATACAAACTATAAAACAATAAACTATAAGAGTATTAAATAAATGGGCCAGTTGTTTTGGCAATGCTGAGCAAAAGCCGCAGCTGTCGATAAAAACCCTTATAAAACAGAGGCTTTTCAGGACGTGGCGACGATAACATCTGCAAAGTTTCTCTGGACAAAAGGATGCTACAGGGCAACAATGGAAGGTGACTGAAAAGTTAATAAAAAGATGGCTCGGTAGCAATCAAAGCCGCGGTGGTACAAAACCTGATTTTCTTACCTATCACCGGAGATTTGCAATGCCTTTCATTCCTGCCTTGCTCGCTGCGATTTTGACAGCGGGCATCGGTTCGGTCGCGTTCGCCGACACAACCGACGTAAAAACCCAAACCACTGTCGAAGTGACGAAGAAGGGTGCTCATTGCGAGCAAGACCCGAACTGCTTTAACCGATATCACCCGGCAATCAAACCCGTTGCTCGCGCAAAACCGGGCAACCTGATCAAGGTTCACACGCGTGATGCGCTCGATTCGAACCTCAATATCAACTCCAAACCCAAAGATGTGACCGCAATCGATGTGAATCTGATCCACCCGATGACGGGTCCGATTTATATCGAAGGTGCCAAGCGTGGCGATGTACTCGCCATCAAGCTGATCGACATTACGCCCAACGAATACGGCTACACCACCATCATTCCGGGTTTTGGTTTCCTGCCTGATCTCTACACTGAGCCTTTCATTGCGAACTGGAAGCTGAACCGTACGGAAGCCGTATCCGAGCAGCTACCCGGCGTGCGTATTCCGATGCGTGCCTTCATGGGCTCCGTCGGTGTCATGCCCGGCGAAGCCGAAGTCGATACCTGGCTGGCTCGCGAAAGTCAGTTGGGCGCGGCCGGCGGCGTGGCGTTGCCGCCCGAGCCGACCAGTGCTCGTCCGGCAGACGTGTGCGGCCCGAATGGCAGCCACAAGGCCAAGTGTCTGCGCACCATTCCACCGCGTGAAAATGGCGGCAACATGGATGTCAAGCAAATGGTTGAAGGCACCACGCTGCTGCTCCCTTGCTTCATTGACGGGTGTGGGTTGTTCATTGGCGACGTGCACTTCGCGCAGGGTGATGGCGAAGTGGCTGGCACGGCCATCGAAATGGGTGCGGTCGTGACGGTACAGACCGAGATTCGCAAGGGCATGGCCTCGGTGGTGAAACAGCCGATGTTCGAGGGTGGGTCACATCTCAAGGCGCTGGAGCCGGATCGTTTCCACGCAGTCGTGGGCTATCCGTTGAAGGGTGCGGGCGAAGTACCTCCGCAATGGACGTATCTGGACAGCGCAAAGATCAAGCCACTGACCAACTTGTCCAATGATGTCACCCTAGCCGCGCGCAATTCGCTCATCAACATGCTCGATTGGCTGCAAAAGACCAAAGGGCTCTCCAAAGAGCAAGCCTTTGTCGTGACCAGCGTCGCCTGCGATCTGCGCATTAGCAATGTGGTGGATGTGCCGAATTACGCGGTCACCACGATCTGCCCGATGGAAATTTTCGACAAGAAGTAAGGTCCTTTCAGTCGGTAGCCGTCAGAGCGAGGCAGCGTGATTGCCTCGCTCTTTTTTATCCTCTGTGCCAGTGAGCCGATAAGTCAACGATCCCCTGTCAGTGCCGGCTCGGTGGGATGGATTTCCTAGCGAAGACACTATGCACCGAAGACAATTGCTCTCGCGAGCGGCAGGTCTGCTCGCTGCGCTCGCCCTGCCAGCCTTGCCCGCTTTTGCGCACACCCCCTATGCGCAGTGGGATGTTTTCCGGAAAAGACATTTGCAAATACTGACATCGCATGCCGATCTTCCGGGCGATGAGGTGGGCGATGAATGGGTCGCAGTGTTGCGCGAGAAGCTGCCGCTGAGTCGAGCCATGGTCAGTCGAGCGCATGACATGCCGCGCGTGGCCGCACTGCTGAAAACCAATCAAAGTAAGCTCGCCGTACTATCGTACATGCATGCGCGGCTGATGTTCACGGGTTCGCCACCGTTCGAGGACTATGCGCCGATGCCACTTGAGGTGGTGGTCGATGATGGTAAATATCTGCTGGTCACCCGTGCGGATTTGCCCGTGCATCATGGATTCTTGATCGCAGCAACGCTGATGGGCGAGGCCGACAAGCTTCATCTGCACAACCCAGGCAAAGGCAAATTCGGTATGCGCGTCCATGCAGGTGCTCAAGCCTTTTTCAATGGCGAGACCCTGGAGGCACCGCCCGTCGAGTCGTGAATGTCCATGATCCTCAACATCCGTTCACTCGCTGCTCTGTGTGTGGTGGTCCTCACCCCGATGCTGGTTTGTGCGCATGATTCCATCAATGGCGAGGCAAGAAAAAATTATCTCTCCCGCCTGCAGGAAATGCACGCCACCCTGAGTGGGTCGTCAGCTGCCAGTGTGCGTGCAAAAAGCCTCTACCAGATTGCGCTCACACTGGACGAAATCCGCGAACTGTTCAATCAGGACATCATCAGCCACGGCATTGTCAAAGGACTGGAAACCTCCTTGCTGCTGACGGAATTGAGTCGCAGCGATAAACTGGAGGCTTCCCCCAAAACCGGTTTGTACCTGTCGCATTTGCAGAAGTACCGCGAAGCGATTCGTCTCGACCCGCGCGCACCCTACATGGATCATGCGCGCTACATGCTATTGAAAAGTCATTTCTACGATAGTTTCAGTGACAATCCTTTGAAGCCATTTTCGCAGACCAAGGAAGAACTCAGCGACATGATCTCACTGGGCGAAGGCTTGTTGAAGTCGAAAAATCCACAGATCAGTGCCGAGGAATTGCGGTTCATTCTGGGTATTCATTATCTGCAAGCGATCAGTGAGCAGATCATCAGTCACGACGAAGCTCACAAGAAGCTCAAGAAGCTGGTTCAGGAACTGCACAAAGACTATCCGCAGAGCCTCAAGCTACTGACGCTGGAATCTCTCATGCAATGATGCCTGCTGCTGCGCTCCAGATGCTGCGTCGGATTCAGGACGCCATCACACAAGGGTGCTGGCGCTACGGGGCAGCTCTGGCTTGGCGGGCGCGCTGCCTTCAACGCCCTCGCTTGGCTAGCGATCGCCTCGTGTCGCGGCGCTCATTAGGCGAGTGTTTATGGATGATGGCCACCTGGTTTCTGCTGTGCCCGGCATTCGCTCACCAGACAGGCAATAGTTATCTTTATATCCAGCAGAGAGAGGAACTAACTGCGATTGATCTCGACTTTTATGTGCGAGATCTCGGTAATCTTCTGCAAAAAGCGAACGCTGCACCTGAGCCCGCGCCATCCCCTGAAAAAATAGCCGAGCTACAGACCGCTATTACCGACGTCATTCAGCGCTCGCTGAAAATCGAGATCGACGATCGGCCGCTCGACCTCGAATTCATTCGTCAGTCGGTGGTGGTTCACAACGATGGCTTATATGTACGCCAGCAGTTTTCTGCTGCGCCCGTCGCGGCCGCTTCCCGGTTCGTCGTGGTCCGCTATGAATTTTTCACGCAGAACGATCGGCTTGGCAGGGCATTCTTTCGGATGAGCTTGAATGGCGATGAAATCTCCTCTGTCTTTGATCAATCCAACGCCATACAGCGTTTTGCGCTGGGTGATACCAAGCGTGTCGCGACGATAGGCTTGTTTACCAAAGAAGGGGCCAAGCATATCTGGAACGGCCCCGATCATCTGCTGTTTTTACTGACCTTGCTACTGCCCGGACTCCTGCTGTGGAAAAGTTCGCAGGAAGAGCGCGAATCTGCTGACGCTTCGGTGATTCGCCCCCGGCGTCGGGCAGAAATATTTGCGCTCAAGGTCATCACGGCCTTTACCGTCGCTCACTCAATTACGCTGGCCATGGCCAGTTTGGGTTTGATCACGCTGCCGGAAAAGCTGGTCGAGTGCCTGATTGCATTGTCCATCATGGTCTCTGCACTGCTCAACATGCAACGTCGCCTTCAATTCAATCACTGGCAACTCGCCTTCTTGTTTGGCCTGATACATGGCATGGGCTTTGCCAACGGGCTGAAAGAACTGGGGCTGTCGTCATCCTATTTTCTCGAGACCCTGATTGCCTTTAATGTCGGTGTCGAACTAGGCCAGCTATCAACGGTCCTGGCCGTCGCGCTCCCGGTGGTGTGGTGGGTGCGTAGCCGGCAGGCCAGGCAGAGAATCATGTTCTGGGGCTCCCTGGGGGTGCTGGCGATATCCACGGTCTGGCTGATCCAGCGCTTGATGGCTTAATGGCTTGATGGCTCGATAAGCAAGCCTGCGCCTCCTCATCCCGCGTGTGCCTGGGAAATCGGTCGCGATGCCCTTGGTCAGCGGTCATGACTGAAGCTAAGCAGATTTCTCTAACGCTTTGAGAGCGCCTGATCAATGTCCCACAAAATATCATCCACCGACTCAATTCCCACCGCCAGACGAATCAGATCCGGTGGCACGCCTGCGGCGATCTGCTGCTCTTCCGATAGCTGGCGATGCGTTGTGGAGGCGGGATGGATCACCAGTCTTTTGGCATCCCCGATGTTCGCCAGATGCGAGAGAAATTCGACATTCTCGATAAATTTTTGTCCGGCCTGAGCGCCGCCCTTCACACCGAATGACAGCACTGCGCCAGCGCCTTTGGGCAGGTATTTTTGTGCGAGTGCGTAGTATTTGTTATTTTTCAGCCCCGGGTAATTCACCCATGACACCTTAGGATGAGAAGACAAGTACTCTGCGATCCGCAGGGTATTGCTGCAGTGGCGCTCCATTCGCAAATGCAGCGTTTCCACGCCCTGCAGCAGTAGAAAGGCATTCATTGGCGATAACGCGGGACCGAATGTGCGCAAGCCTTCCATACGGCATTTCATGGTGAAACCGAAATCTCCGAACGTCTCGTAAAAGCGCACACCGTGATAACCCTTTGAAGGCTCGATCATGGAGGGGAACTTTCCATTCCCCCAGTTGAATTTACCGGATTCGACGATCACGCCACCCATGGTTGTCCCGTGACCGCCAATAAATTTGGTCGCTGAATGCATCACGATGGCCGCACCCCACTGGAAAGGGCGGCACAGGTAGGGACTGGCGAACGTGTTGTCGATGAACAGTGGCAGCTCGGCTTGCTCAGCGATTTTCGCGACTTTTTCTATGTCGAGCACATTCATCGATGGGTTGCCGATGGTTTCCGCATAGAGCAGCTTGGTTTTGGGAGTGATCGCTCGCGCAAAATTTTCCGGATCATCCGAATCGACAAATACCGTGTTGATGCCCAGCTTGCGAAAATTGACATCCAGCTGCGTGACCGTGCCACCATAGAGGGTGCGCGCAGCGACGATCTCGTCGCCTGCCTCGCAAATGTTGAGCATCGCAATCATTTGTGCCGCCATGCCGCTGCCGGTGGCCACTGCAGCGCGACCGTCTTCGAGCGCAGCGATACGCTCTTCCAGTACGGCGACTGTCGGGTTAGACAACCGCGAGTACACATTCCCGAAGGTCTGCAGGTTGAACAGGCTGGCTGCATGGTCGGCGCTGTCAAACACATACGAGGTGGTTTGATAGATAGGCACTGCGCGAGCTCCGGTGGCGGCATCGGGCAATTGACCTGCATGCAGGCAGAGCGTGTCAAAATCGTAGATGTGGTCCTGGTCCTCGTTTGCCATGTCAATCTCGTGGTAGCGGATTTATACGGGGCGGCGGGCGGAGATGATGCGGGTATTCACGCCAAACCATGAGAGCCCGCCGAACAAGCGAGCGTATTCGATTTTCACGCAGCGATTCTGCACGAAATCCATGCCCGCCTGTTCTGCGATCTGGCGCGCTTCATCATTCATTACGCCTATCTGAAGCCACAAGGCCTTCGCGCCAATCGCCGCTGCTTCTTTGGCGATGGGCGCGCAGTCTTCGCTCTTGCGGAACACATCGACAATATCGACCTTGTCCGGAATGGATGTCAGATCAGGGTAGCAGCGCTCACCCAATATCTCGGTGTACTTGGGATTGACCGGAATAATGCGAAAGCCATGCTCCTGCATGTATTTTGCTGCAAAGTAGGAAGGGCGGTACCAGTCGGCAGACAGTCCGACGACCGCGATCGTATGGTTGTCTTTCAGGATGCGACGCAGGGTGGTGACGGTGCTCATGCGATGTCTCCGTAGGGGCAGTGCAGGGCAAATGGCAGACTTACTTGGTGGCGCACAGTACCATGTTGGTCGCTGTTGTGGCCACTGTCTCGACCTTTCTGAAGCCTGCCTGCGAAAGCACCATGCGCAGTCGCGCCGGGCCTGCCTGCGCGCCTAGCGCGAGCCCCACTTCCTGTGCTAGTGATGCAGGGACGCAGCCCATGGTAGACGCGCAATAGAACATCTGGCCAATGACATTGAAATTCTCCTCCAGCTGGTCATTGGCAAAAGGCTCGATGATGACCAGCAGGCCATCCTCTTTGAGCCGCTTGCACGCATGTTCGGCCGCACCCACAGGATCACCCATATCGTGCAGGCAGTCGAAGAAAGCAATGACATCGAAGCTGCCCTCATAGGCTTTGGCGCTGCAGGTCTCATACGTCACCCGTGAGGATAATCCCGCTTGTGCAGCGAGTTGCCGCGCCTCTTCAATCGAGGGGCCATGGAAATCAAAGCCATGCACGGTCGCCTGCGGAAAATGCTGCGCGATTAACAGGGTGGAGACGCCATGACCACAACCCACATCGGCAAAGCTCCCTCCGGCATTGAGCTTCTCGGTGAGTGCCGGGATTTTGGGCAGCCAGCGCTGTACCAAATTTGATTTGTAGACCGGCTTGAAAAAACGCGCCGTGCCACGGAAGTAGCAGGTGTGATGCTCACCCCAGGCGACGCCTTTGCCGGTCTTGAAGGCCTCGCGGATCTTGGGTTCGTCCATCACGCAGGCAGCCAGGCTGTCATAGGCGCCTATCATCAACGCGGTGCTGTCCTCATCGGCGAACACGGCGGCCTGTTCTTCTGTAAGAAAAAAATGACCCTCTTCACTATCGTAAGAGGCGTAACCAGCGGCACACATGGCCGATAGCCATTCCAGACTGTAGCGGACATCAATACCGGCGGCTTTGGCAAAATCGGCGTTGTCGCAGGGGCCACAACGCGATAGCGTGGAAAACAGATTCAGTTCATCGCCGATGCGCATCAGGGGCACTAGCTGGGCTGCCGCCACGTTCTCGAAAACCTTCCACTGCAATGCCTTTAGTGCTTTGGTGTCCATGCCAGCTTGTCCTTGTTTTCGGGTGTTGGTGCGGATGCTTGCCGCTCAGTCGGCAAGCGCGGGGTCATGATCTTTCTGAATAGTGGTGGCACACTGGCCAGCAGGGTCATGCCGGCATACCCTGTCGGCATTTGAGGCGATTCGGGCACGTGGTAGAGCGCATCGCTGTTGAGCGAGGGCTCGAGATGATGCGACGAATGACGTGGCAGATTGAACAGCAGCGCATCGGACAAGCGGTTGGCGCAGTCCCAAATGTGTGGCGGCCCCAGTCGTTCATACCGGCCGTTGAGCTCATGTCTTTGCAGCCCCCAGTGCTCGACATAATCGATGGCCGCGACCAGCATCAGGGCCATCAGGCTCTGCATCAGCCAGAAGGTGATGCCCTTCCAGCCCGCGAACCCGAAGATGCAAAGCCCCCATACGGCGCTCAGGAGGCTCAGGCACAATGCCTCATTGAGTCTGCCGCGTTGCTGTCGCGATAATCGCAGCGAGTCGCTGAACACACCATAAAAATAGCGAGGCATAAATTGCCAGAGGCTCTCGTGAGTCCGCGCAGTGGCGGGGTCGGGCAGGGTGGCGGCATGTCGATGGTGGCCTTGATTGTGCTCTAGGAGATAGTGGCCATAGCCAATCGATGTCAGGAGTGTTCGGGCCAGCAGTCGGTCGAGGCGTGCCCGGCGATGCCCGAGTTCGTGCGCCAGAACAATCCCGATGCCGCCGCTAACGTAACCGCAGCCCAGCGACAGCCACAGCACTTCTCCCCACGCGAGTTGGTCTGCGTGCGCCGCAAAGCCCAGTGGCACGGCAATCGCTGCCATCATGATTGCGCGGGGAAGGGCAAACCCCCACTGATACTGCAACGGGGCCGCGCTGCGTCCGTAGCACCACTCTGCCATGGGCAGGACGACCACCGCGATCAGAACCGTCAGCCAGGGCGCACCCGTCAGCCAGCCCATGAGGGGCGTGAGCGTGAATCCAATGGGTAGCAGCAGGTGCATGGCCGTTATCGAGCGGTTCGATCCTTGGAATGGGGCCATTGTAGCCAGCGTCGTCGTTGTCGTGATTCGAGAGTTTAAAAGTACTGAATAAACGATTGCGGTAAACCGGGTGGGGGCAAACATAGTCAGGCATAGGTAGGCATGGGGAGGTCGTTATCGACCGCCAGAAGGCTCGGGCGGCTCTTCTTAAAAAAATAATGGGTGGGGTGGGCCATGCGTTGACAGACTTGTATGGCTATGTTCCAATCCGGAAACATTGGAGAACTGTTGGCCTGCCCGCTCGCCGGTCAAACGCCCCAGGGCTGCCGAGAATCGATCTCGTTAGCTGCATGGCAAGGCAGCGGTCGTGATCACAGTACAGACGTAGGGCATGCGGCCGCTGATACCGCCGGCGGTCTCACGAGATAGGTTCCAAGCGCACCGATAGATAAGCTCCAAGGATCTCAACCTGATGCGACAGCCGAATCCCATCATTGGCAACAGCCCGCCGATGCGAGAGATACGCAAGCTGATCGAGACGATCGCGGACTCGACAGCGACGGTGCTGATCAGTGGTGACTCCGGCACCGGCAAAGAGCTGGTCGCCCAGGCGCTGCATGTCCAGTCCTCGCGGGCAGACGCAAACTTTGTTCCGCTCAACTGCGCGGCCATCCCCAAAGAGCTCATGGAAAGCGAGCTGTTCGGGCATCGCAAGGGTGCGTTTACTGGCGCGCTTGCCGATCGCGTCGGCCGCTTCGAGCTGGCCCATGGCGGCACCTTGTTCCTCGATGAGATCGGTGATCTCTCCCTGGATATGCAGGTGAAGCTATTGCGCGTGCTGCAAGAGCGCATGGTCGATCCTGTCGGATCATCCCGCCCGGTCGAAGTCGATGTGCGCGTGATTGCGGCCACCCACCGCGATCTCGAGGAAGAAATCGCTGCTGGTCGCTTTCGCGAAGACTTGTATTACCGTCTCAATGTGCTCCCGGTGCGCACACCGCCATTGCGTGAACGTGGCGATGACATTGCGCTGCTGCTCAGGCACTACGCCGACAAGTTCGCTCACAAGGGAAAGCCAATCAGTTTTTCGCCCGAGTTCCTCGAAGCGCTCACCGCGTATGACTGGCCGGGCAATGTGCGCGAGCTCTCGAACCTGGTACATCGTTTCTCGACCCTGTTTTCCGGCCAATACCTGACCCTGTCGGTCGTGCCATCGGCCATGCTGCCCAAGGGTTTGCAAAAACTGCAGCAGGAACGTGCAGGGGAAGAAACGCCCGCGCCTGTGGCGCCAGCCGCAATATCGCAAGCGCCGGAGTCAGCCGATGTGCTGCACATGTTTGCGCTAGGCGAACCGGGCCACGCGAGCGCCCCCCCCAGGGAAGAGCGCAATCATGTGGAAGACATCATCATGCTGGCGCAAGGCGGGCCCGTGCTGCCGCCGGAGGGGCTGTCACTAAAAGAGAAGATGGCGCAGATCGAGCGTGCTTTCATCGAGCAGGCGCTGGATCGTTCGGCGGGCAATGTGTCCAAGACTGCGCGGCTGCTGAATTTGCAGCGCACGACCCTGATCGAAAAAATAGATAAATACCGCTTGCGTTCCGCATGACGCCGGTCTCGCTTCACTACCCTTCACATCATCCATGAGCAAGCCTCGCATACAGAGCGGAAGTCTGATCGGTGTCGGTGGCGCCTTGCTGCTGATTGCGATTGCCACCGGCGGCAATTTTCTTCAATTCATTGATATTCCGGCGATCCTGATTGTCTTCGGCGGCACCTTTCTCGTAGTGCTCTCCAAGAGCACGATTCCCGAGTTCAAGAGCGCGATTGCCACAGCGCGCGAGGCGATCTCGGATTCTCCCACCCAGTTGAGCGATCTGATCGACGAGATGATCGAGGTGGGACGCGTTGCCCGCTACAACGATCGGTGGATGGTGGTGCTGGAAGATCGCGATTACAACGATCATTTCATCGCCAAGGCCGTGCGGCTGTGGGTGGATGGTCTTGATGACCAGCTGATGAAAGACGCGCTGCTGCGTGAGCTGGCAGAACTCAAAAGCCGCTACGACCACGCGCGGGATTTCTTTTCTTACGCACAGGAGCTGGCGCCGGCGATGGGCATGATTGGCACCCTGTTGGGGCTGGTGCTCATGATGGGCAACATGACGGACCCCCGCGCGATTGGTCCTGGCATGGCGGTGGCGCTGCTGACCACGCTCTACGGCGCGATTTTCGCCAACGTGGTCATCGGTCCGCTGGTGCAAAAGATTCAGGGTCACGGCAAGCGCGTGAAGAACAATTACGAGCTCGTGATTGCGGGCATGCTGTTCATGCGCAAGGGCGGTGATCCACGCATGCTGCCCGATCTGCTGCTGGGTAATCTGAAGCAGTCGATCCCCGAGGAACCCGAGGTGCTGCCCGTGCCCGACGAACCCGCCGAGGCTGAACCGGCAGCCTTGCCGGCACAGACCGCCGAGCCGAGCAACAAGTCCTAAGCGGATTGTTCCGGAATGTTTGATCGACACTCGCACGAGATCGCCGAGCTCGAAAAGCCCGAGCATCCCTCGATGTTCGCTGCTTCCACGCTGTTCGACGAAGAAGATTTGCAGCATCTTGTGCGCCGACCATGGCCGCCTTGGATTGTCACGTTTGCTGACATGATCACGCTCTTGATGGCGTTCTTTGTGTTGCTGCTCTCATTTTCCGATCTCGATCCCAATCGTTTCAAGGATGTCAGCGGCTCCCTGCAAAAATCCCTCGGACGCCGCGAAGCAGCGCCCACCATTGTCGCGCCGCCGGTGGACACTCAGCTGGCAGCGGGTGGTGCCTCGACGGGCAGTGGCGAACAGACCGAGGCAACACCGCTGCCAGAACAGCTAGCCAAAGATCTGGGTACCCTGCAAAAAGCATTGTCGACCGATCTGGTCGGCAAAAAAATCCAGCTGCGCACGGAAGACGGGCGTCTGGTACTGCAGCTGCCCGAGCGCGGCAATGGCATTCTGCCGCAGGAGATGATCGATCTCTACGGCAGGATCGCGGATGCGCAGGCGCAGGTCGAGAGTCTCGTGGAAGTGCGCGAAGGTGTCGAGACAGGCGAACGCATCGCCGAATCCACGCGCAACCTGCAAAAGATCCGCGAGGCGCTCAAGAATGAAATCGCACAAGGTCAGGCGCAGGTCGAGCGCGATGGCGAGCGCATTGTGATTCGTCTGGTGGTGCAGGGGAGTTTTTACTCGGGCAGCGCGGACTTGTCACCGGATTTCATGCCCACGCTGAAAAAAATCGGTCAGACCATCACTGCCGCTGGCGGCCGCATCACCATTGAAGGTCACACGGACGATATTCCGCTCTCGGGCCACAATCGTTATCGTTCGAATTGGGATTTGTCGGGTGCCCGTGCTGCCTCGGTTGCCGATTTTCTTACGCAGAATGCTGACGTGCCGCGCGAGCGTGTGGTGGTGCGCGGCATGGCTGACACCAAGCCGATTGCGCCGAATGATTCGCGTGAAGGGCGCGCTAAAAACCGGCGCATTGAAGTGCTGGTGGATGCCTTTGGCTCATAGCAAAAAAACGGGCAAGCTATGCTTGCCCGTTTTTTCGATCAGATCAGGCGGCTTCCCGCTGATTACTCCGGTTTGGCCACCGCCGGTTTGCTATATGCCGGCACATCGGTACCCCCATTGCCGCTAGGGCGGGACTGTTCGCGGTTGTACGCCACTGTGCGTTCTTTGGCTTTGGCTTCTTTTTCGCGTTCTTTCGCCAGCTCGCGTTCCTTGGCGAGTTCGCGGTCGCGGGTGGCTTCACGCTCGCGAGCCAGTTCACGGTCTCTGGCGGCCTCGCGTTCGCGAGCTGCTTCGCGCTCTTTAGCACGATCGCGTTCGCGAGCCAGCTCGCGCTCTTTCTCTTTTAGCTCGCGCTCACGACGAGCGTTCGCTGCAGCCAGTTCCTGTGCCGCGCGCTCTGCTTCCAGCATGCGCTGTTTTTCCAGTTGTTGCTGCTGTTTGGAGAGCGATTCGACTTCTTTCTTAAGAGCTTCCACATGCTGCACTGATCCGTTGAGGTTGCTGACTTGACCATTCAGGTCTTTGACGGACTTTGACTGTTCCTTAAGCAAGGCGTCCAGACCAGCCAGTTGCTGCAGCAGAGCTTTGTTGGCGGCCTCGGCCCGCGCTGCCTCGGCTCTGGCGGCTTCCGCGTTTGCCCGGGCTGCGTCCGCTTTGGCGGCCTCGGCTTTGGCGTGCGCCTCGGCTTTTTTGGCTGCAGCCTCGGCGTCCGATTTCTTGATTGCTTCGCTTTTCTCTTGTTTGTCCGTCGGCGTTGACTTCTCCGATTTTTTAGCGGGCTCGGCCGGCTTGCTCGGAGCGGGCGCAGGCTCGGCGGGTTTCTTCGGAGCGCCGCCTTTGGCCAGTTCCACAATGGTAGCAATCTTGTCTTCGATCGCCTGCTGCACCGACTGCGTGTTTTCCTGCTTGAGGTTTAGCTCGCTTAGCTGGGTGTGGATGTCATCCATCGATTCCATGCGACGCTTGAGATCTACCGCGCGCTTTCCGACTGCCAGCATCATTTCATCGAGCTGTTCCACTTTGGCCTGCAGTTGCACGGCAATAAAGCTGAAGGTGGCACCGCAACCAACCAGCACGGCAGCGGCGAGTGCCAGCACGATCTTGGACTGGGTCGAGGTCTTTTGCGCGCCGTCGATCAGTTTTTCAGCGGCCTTGTTCAGCTGGCCACCGGTGGTGGTGACGTGAGATGCGGATCGATTGGCGACTTCGGCCGCATCGAGCACGATGCTCATCAGTGACTCAAGCTGTTGCGAGGCCGAGCGGTTATTCTCGACAAGTATCTGAACCGCTTCAAGTGCCCGCTTGGCCGTGTCCTGGGGCACATGGACCGAGCCGTCTGGCAAGCCGTTGCCATCAGCCTGTTCGCCCTCGCTGAGGGTGCCGCCAGCGCCCGGCGCGATGCCGGCCTCTTCCTCGCTCAATTGCGGGGGAGGCGGCGCAGGGGTGAACTCATCCGCACCCTCGGGCTTGTCTTTGTCTTCGTCGCTCATAATGATGACAGTCGTTTTTCCAGTTTCCGGGATGAGGCCTCAAGTGCCTCGATCTGGGCTTTTGCTATTTCACTCATTTCGTTCACTTTTTCGATTCGCTGCTCAAGGTGCACCGACAAGGCCCAGGGCGTCAGTTCCGCCTGCTCGACCTTCTCATGCACGATGTCATCAACCAGCGCTTCACTGCTGCGGTGATCTAGCTGCTCCGCCTCTGCCGCAGTGGCGGCATCAGGTAAACCATCCTCTCCCACGAGCGCTCGCTCGCCCGGCGCGCCCTCTGTCTCGGGCATGTCGGCATCGTTCAGCTCACGCCGCTCGGACGGTCCCTCGGCATCAAGCAATGCGCGTTGATCTGCGGGTCCCTCCGCATCTTGCAGCGCATGCCGGTCGGCGGGGCCGTCAGCGTCTTCCCACGCTTTTGCTTCGGCATGCGCGCTCGCATCATGCGCGTGGGTGGCGATCGTGGGCCCATCGGCATCTTGTAGCGCGCGGGGATCGGCAGGACCCTCAGCATCGTCAAGAAGATGCTTCTCGGAGAGTCCTATCGCATCCAGCGCGGCACGCCGGTCGATCAGCCCTTCACCATCCTCCATCTCCCGCACATCGGCATCGCCGTTGGCATCGTGAAGTGCGCGCGGATCAGCAGGTCCATCATGATGATGCGATCCGCCGCCAAACGCCGGTCCATCAGCATCATGCATGCCCCGCAGGTCAGACGGACCGTCGCCGTGGTGCCAGCCAGCACTGGCGGCATCGGCACTCGCATCATGCAAAGCCCGCGTATCTGCGTGTCCATCACCCACATGCCAGCCGCTGCTATCACCATGTGCATCGGCATCATGCATCGCACGGCTGATGGCATCACCCTGCCCATCATGCAGTTCGTTTTTGATTGACGGGCCGGTATCGCTGTCCTGTAATGCGCGAACATCACCCGGGCCGTCTTTCTGATCATGCAGCGCGCGCGAATCCGCGTCCGGCGCCTTGACCGGTTTCTTTTTTTTCCGGTGCACGTTCTCGGTGAACGCTTCGATCGCCGCACCGCCCCGGAATACTTGGGCTTCTTCTTCAGAAGACATCAGCCACCTCTGTTTTAGGGGAGGCGACCGTCAGCGGCCGCTGCCCACCAGCGCACGCTGCAAAGACTTCACGGGCCTAAGCCACGGATCGGCCGGCACACCCGGTCTGCCCGCAAAGGCCTCCGCTTCCTTCAGGCTCGCGAACGGACCTGACACGACGGCGTACTTCACGCCTTGGTCTTGCGTCGTCACGGCCGCGATCCGGCTCTTGTTCAGGGCTGCATACTGCGCCCGCCATTCCTGCGCCTCGGCCATCGAGCCCAGCGACACATGCTGGACAAAATAGCTGCCAGGACGCGCTTGCCTGACTGACTGGTCCACGCCACGCTCAGAGCGGGGCGCGAGTGCCTCGGCGGCTGTCACCGGCGCTGCAGTGAGCGTCTCGGCCTTGACCTCGGCTTTGATCTCTGTTTTGGCCTCTGCGGTCGATGCATTCTTTGTTTCGACTTTCGCCTCGGCCGGCGCTTTCTCGGTGCCGGGAGCAGGTTTCTCATCGGTAGAATCGGCCTTCGCAGCCAGAACTGAAGAGGCGGCCGAGGCGGCTTTGGCTTCTTCCAGCTGGGCGCTGGCAGGCTTGCCGGTGATGCCTGCCAGAGATTCCATGGCCCAAGGGGGCAGGTTGTCTTTCAGCAGCGGCGATGTGTAGAGCATCGGACCGAGTTTTTGCGAGAACAGCAGTACGGTGATGGTTAGTGCCACCACCACCAGCAGCAAGACTGCCGCTGTCCAGCGCAGCACGGCCGAGGTGATTACCCGGCGTACGGACGCTCGCTCAGGGGCTGTCTTGATGGGCTTGATCGGCGCGTCGAGTGAAGGCTCGGTGCGGCCGGAACTGTCTTTGAGTGCTTTCTGGCGCATGGCGGCCAGTTCGGCACCAGACAGGGTGGTCTCTTCCCGGGTCTTGGGCGCGGGAGTTGCTGCCGGCGAGGGCACCTCGGCCATGGCCGCTCTGGGGGGCTTCGCATAGCCGGTTGCAGCGAGCACCTTCTTGGCCTCCACATCAAAGCCGAGGTCACTGGCCAGTGCAATCAGGGCCTCGCCCTCTTCACGCGTTGGGGCTTCAAGCGGCCAGCGCAGCAGGCGCTGGCCGAATTTATCGAGCGTCTTCTCATGCATCAGCATGCCGGGCTTGTCGACCAGTAGCACCACAGCGACGTGTGCGCCGGGGAAGTCCTGCACCAGGCGGGAGAGCAGTTGCAGGTCACGTTCACTGATCGCCTTGGCATCGTGGGCCAGCAGCACGCGGCGCGGTGCCTGAGAAGTCTCGGCGTTGCGCGCTTCATCGATGGAGAGATCAGCCAATATCTGGTTGAAGCGTTCAAGCAGGGCTTCGGTATTCTGCGGCAGGAAAATCTCGATCTGCAGGCCATCGCTCTTGCGCAGCTTGTTGATCAGCAGACGGCCGTAGTGATCGAGCAGTCCGTCATTGTCGCTGGAGAGCGCGAGCGAGAGACTGTCGTCGCGCACGCCGCGCACCACATAATCGAAGCGCTTGCGATCGGCAGTGCGGAGGAAGATGCCGTCCGGGCCGATCAGTTCGGTCATGTCGGGGTTCCTGTCCATCAGTTAACCGTCTCCTCTGTTTCCAGCTTGCCGTTGGAATCGAATTGCATATTGGGCGGAACGGTCGGCGTCGGGCGCTGCAGGGGCGCTGCGCCGGGCCGCACGCTGGCCAGGTTAAATACATAGGCGATGACCTGGGCGACCGCATAGTACAAGTCTTCCGGCACCGGATGCTCGATCTCGGTGGTGAAGTAAAGCGCACGAGCCAGCGGCGCTGCCTGAAAAATCTCGATGCCGTGTTTGACGGCTTCTTCACGGATGCGCGCGGCAATCGCGTCGGCACCCTTGGCCAACAGGATAGGCGCGCTGTCACCGTTGGGGTCGTAGGCGAGGGCGACCGCAAAGTGCTCCGGGTTGGTGATGACGACATCCGCATTTTTTACCTGATCGATCATGCGGCCAGTGGCCATCTCGCGCTGACGACGGCGGATCTGCGCCTTGACCTCGGGACGGCCCTCGATGTCTTTCATCTCGTCCTTTACCTCTTGCTTGGTCATGCGCATTTGCTTCATGAACTGCCAGCGCTGGAAGGGAACGTCGATTAGTGCAATCACGGCCAGTGCGCAGGCCATGATCAGCGCCGATTTGGACAGTAACGCGCCAGCGACCGCCATGCTGGGCTCAAAAGCCATTTTGCCGATACGGTTGAGTGTGCCGATGTTATCGTACAGCACCCAGACGACCACGCCGGCCACCAGCGCGAATTTCAGGATCGCCTTGCCCAGTTCAACGGCCGCCTTGATGCCGAACATGCGCTTAAAGCCATTGAGCGGGTTGAGCTTGGAAGATTTGGGGCGCACCGCGCCCATCTCGAACAGAAAGCCACCCGTCGCACCCGAAGAGGCGATTGCCACGGCGACCGTGAGAAGTAACAAGGGGGCAATCAGGATGAAGCTCTCCAGCAGCTCGTGGCCGAAGATTGCGGGCAGCAGATTGGAAGAGTGCACCAGTTTGCGATCAAAATGGAATCCCGAGACAAAGGCCTCGGCTATTTTCGCCACCAGAAATTCGCCGGTGATGTAGATCATCGCCAGTGCGGCAATCGTCACGGCGGCCGCAGGCAGTTCGGTCGAGCGCGCGACCTGTCCTTCTTCGCGGGCCTTTTGCAGGCGCCGCGAGGTAGGTTCTTCGGTCCGTTCTTCGGAGGTCTCTGCCATGTCAGTTCACCAGTCCGACAAGATCTCTCGCGTGGTTAAATGCTTGCATCCACAGCCATTGGATACGTCCGATGATGCTGTCCATGGCCAGGATAAGCACGAGAAAACCGGCAGCAATCGATGCAGGAAAGCCGACGGAGAAAATATTCAGACTGGGCGCCGCGCGCGTGATCACGCCTAAGCCGATGTTAATGAAGAGGAGTGCGACCATCACCGGCAGCGCTATCAGTACGCCGCCCAGAAAGATCATGCTGCTCCAGGCTACCACTTTGCCGAACGCGACTTGTCCGAGGATATGTTCGCCGATGGGTACGGCTCGAAAACTGTCCAGCACCATCGAGAGCATGATCACGTGTCCACCAAAACCCAGAAAGACCAGGGTCGAGCAAATCACGATGAACTGAGCGATCACGGGAACATTACCGACCGCAGGATCAATCAGGGTGGCCATGGACAGTCCCATGGACGCGGAGACGGTCTGGCCTGCCAGCGTCAGCGCGCCGATCGCAACTTGCAGCATCAGACCCATCATGGCGCCGATGAAGATCTGATTAACGATCTGCAGAAGACCATTTGCGGAAACCGGGTCGATTACGGGCCACTGGATCAGCGGATAAATGAAGATCGTGACCACCAGTGCCAGCATGATGCGGATCGGCAGGGTCAGCGCATCCAGCGAGAACAGCGGGGCAGTCACGAGCAGGGCCGAAATGCGCAGCATCGGCCACAAGAACATGTAGAAGCGCTCGACGATTTCTGCGGCCAGTAAAGTCATCGCCTCACCTCGAACGCCTCGGAAGGTTCAGGAAAACAGCGCGGGTATGCGCTTGTAAATATCTTTGGTGTAATCGACCAGCATGACCAGCTGCCAGCTGCCGAACAGAGCCAGCGTGATGCCCAGGGCCATCAGCTTGGGGATGAAGGACAAGGTAGCCTCGTTGATCGAAGTCGCTGCCTGAATCACGCCAATGAACAGACCTACCCCAAGCGCGACCACCAGCATGGGCGAGGAAATCAGCACAATGGCCCAGAGAGCACTGCGACCGAGATCGACGACGGTGGCGATTTCCATGATCTTGTCCTTGTTCTGTTCAATCGTTGTTCGGTGTGCTTAGTCTCTTGAGTCCTAAGGCATCGCAAAGCTCGATGCCAGCGATCCCATGAGCATGCTCCAGCCATCTACCAGCACGAACAGCATCAGCTTGAAAGGCATGGAGATCATCATTGGCGAGAGCATCATCATGCCCATCGACATCAGGACCGACGAGACAATCATGTCGATCACGACGAAGGGTATGTAGATCAGGAAGCCGATGGTAAAGGCGCTCTTAAGCTCAGAGGTCATGAAGGCAGGCACCAGCGTTGTGAAGGGCACCGCCTCCGGGCCGGTCAGCTCGGCCTTGGAGCGCGAGATTTCCATGAACATGGCGATATCTTCCTCGCGCGTCTGCGCCAGCATGAAGCCGCGAATCGGTGTTTCGGCAGCGGCCAGTGCTTCTTCAAAGGGCATGCCAGCGTTCATGTAGGGGAGAATCGCGTTGTTATACACATCCATCATCACTGGTTGCATGATGAAGAGCGTCAGGAATAGGGCCAGGCCAGCCAATACCTGATTCGGTGGCGTCTGCCCGGTGCCGAGTGCCTGGCGCAAAATGGAAAAGACGATAATGATGCGCACGAACGAGGTCATCATCAGCAGCATGGACGGCAGCAGCGTGAG
Source organism: Oxalobacteraceae bacterium (assembly GCA_900299005.1). Classification (GTDB taxonomy): domain Bacteria; phylum Pseudomonadota; class Gammaproteobacteria; order Burkholderiales; family Burkholderiaceae_D; genus Pernthalerella. The sequence goes on along the minus strand of OMID01000066.1, from coordinate 3,912 downwards.
CACCGTCATCAGACCCAGCAGCTGCAGGGTCAGGCTGTAGCTGGTAACGCCGCCCTTGCCGGCAACGACATTCACGATCGGCAGGCCTTGGGCGAGCACACTCTCTGGCAGCATCATTGCGGCCAACAGCAGGAAAAGGGCAAGGAGTCGGCGCAGCATGATCAGCTCCTGTCCTTGGTCGGGTTTTTCGCGGCGTTCAGCAGATCGGCAAACCGTTTGGCCAGCGGCGCGGGCGCCTCGTGCGATGGCGTCTGCGCTGCATGATCGGCGGCGATTTCTTCCTCGGTCAGTGGAAAGCCGGCGAGGGTGTTGATTTGCTGGACGGTCACGCCAACGAGGATGTCTTCATCTTTAACGCGCAGCAGTACGATCTTCTGGCGTGGTCCGATCGAGATGCTCTCAAGGATGCGCATTTTGCGCTGACCCAAGCCGAGCAGGCTGCCGCTTTGCATCTTCTTCAGACCGACCAGCACAACGCCCAACAGCACCAGGACGACAGCGAAGCTGGCGATGAAGGATAACCAATCAGTGGCATGCATGATGTCGCGCGCTCAGAGGGTAGAGGTTGATCAGATATTGCGCATGCGCTCGGAAGCGGGCACAACGCGGGTTAGACGGATGCCGTAGCGGTCGTTTACCAGCACCACTTCACCCTGTGCGACCACAGTATCGTTGACCAGTAGGTCCAGCGGTTCGCCGGCGATGCGTTCGAGCTCGACTACGCTGCCCTGCGTCAGGCGCAGCAGATCGCGAATCTTCATCTTGGTTCGGCCCACTTCCACCTTGATCGCAACCGAAATGTTCTGCAACACTTCGGGATTGATGCTGTGGTGTGGCATCTCGGTGGCCTCGGCCAATACGGCATCGTCGGCCTGATCCTGGTCCTGGTCTGTCGTGGTATCACTCATGATGGATCCTGACGTTGGTCGGTTGGGTTAGATGTTCTCGGGGCTGATCGAGTTTTCGATACGGATAGCCACATTCGGCCCTGCCATGCCCACCTGGCATTCGAAGGCGGGCAGGCCCCCGACATACAGGGTTGCCAGTTCCGGCTTCTTGAAAAATAGCAGATCGCCTTCTTTTAGAGTTTCGACGCGCTCATAGTGATCGACCACCTGACCCAGCAGCACTTGCAGCTCTAGCTGCGAGTCGCCGACGGCGGCGGTCAGATCGTTGCGCCACTTCATGTCGGACTCTTCGCTACCATCGGCCTGCACGCGGTTGCGCAGCAGGTCGCGCAAGGGCTTGAGCGAGGCGTAGGGGTACACCAGATCGACAAAGCCTTTGACGCCGCCCACACTCTCGGTGTCAAAGCGCGAGACGATCACGAGATCATTTTCGTCGGCGATTTGCGCAAATTGCGGATTGATCTCCGAGCCAACATGCTCGAAATCGACCGGTAACAGGGGGGCCCAGGCTTCTTTCAGCGAGCGGAAAAAGACTTCGAGAATGATTTTGATCACACGCGACTCGGTCGGCGTGAACATGCGGGTTGGCGGTAGCCAGTTCGGCGAGGCATCACCTTCTTTGTCGGGCGTGCGTCGGCGTGCAGTGCCGGGCATGCCGCTGCCGGTGCCACCAAAAAAATTATCCAGCGCAGAGAATACGACCGTCGGCTCGATGGTCACCAGCGAGAAGCCGCGCAGGGGATTGATGCGAATGGTGTTGACCGCGAGAGGCGGCCGCAGATCTTTCAGGTAATCACCAAAACGAACGATCTGTGCGCGCGAAGGATTAATGCGCGGGCTGGTGCGCAGCACCTCCATTAGGCCCAGACGGAACAGACGAACGAAGCGCTCATTGATCATCTCCAGCGAGGAGGTGTTCACGCCAAGCGTGCTGTCTTCACTGGCCAGGTCGTGCTTTTTTACCCGCGTGGTGAGGTTAAAGCCGCTGTCGATGGCAATGGTGCCATCGTCGATGCCCGACGCCAGTGCGGCGAGCTCTTCAGGTGACAGCAGATTGCTGGAGGTGGCCATGGCTTCAGATTCCGTTCGGGGTCAGCGCGTGCGTTTTATTGCACGATGAATTCGGTGAACATCACTTCCTCGATACCGCCAAAGCCTTCGTACTTTTCAAGCAGCGAGTTGATGACCAGTCTGACGTCTTCTGCCAGCGCCTTGCGGAAATCAGGCTTGAGCAGATCGGATTCTGTTTTCTGGCGCATCACGTCAAGGATACCTGCGCGCAGGGCCAGTTCGTGCGTTTTCACGTTCTTGATGACGCGATCGTCGTAGTGGGTCATGATGGTCAGCGTGACTTGCATGACTTTACGCGATCCGGCAACGTTGGAGAGCAGGGGCTTTTCCAGCGCGTAGTAATTGAATTTCCAGCGCTCGGCTTCGCCTTCCGGGCTGGCAAGCTCCTTCTGGGGAGGCTCGGCAGCGGCCTTGCCATGGTCGTCCTTCTTGCCATGACCGTCGTCTTTCTTGTCGCCGTGACCATCGCCTGCGGGCGCATGACCGTCACCGGCCGGTGCATGCCCGTCACCATGACCCTCGAGCTTGTCAAGCTGGGCGTCAACGGCTTCCTTAGGCTTCTTCGAGAAGAAACCCGTCGCGAACAGGGTACCGCCGACCGAGATACCGATCAGAAGCAACACGCCCACAACGATCAGGATGATCTTGACCAGCGGACCTTTTTTCTTCGGTTCGCCTTCAACTTGTTCTTCAGGTGCTGCTGCCGCTTCATCAGCCATTACATCCCCCTACGCGATTTCGTTACGATCAGACCAGAATATCGAGGCCATTACGCTCAGCGGCCCGGCGAGTTCCGGTTGCCATACTGTCGGCTGGCTGGCTGGCCTTGGCCAGCGCACCTTTTGACACCCCGCTGATTCCGGCGGGCGCTTTATGTCGCCCAGGTGTCGGATTTCCGCCATTTTGGCTATCTTGTCTTACGTTGACATTCAGTTGAGCAACTTCCATGCCTGACTGCGCCAGCGCATCTCTCAGTCGGGGTAGCCCGTCCGTGATCAGGTCGCGGGTCATGGCTTCGGTGGCTTTGAAGCTCGCTTCCAGCGCACCGTCTTTCATGTCGAGCTTGATTTCAACATTGCCGAGGTCTTGCGGTTTGAGGGCAAGTTCGACTTTCCAGACGCCGCGGGCGATCTGAGCGGCCAGTCGCTGGCCAAGGGCCTCACCAAGGCGCTGGCTCAGCTTTTCGTACTGCTCGGCGCGCAGGTCGATGTCGGATTGTGGCGTCGTGGTCGGATTCTGCGCCTGCGATTGCCCTTGCTGCTCCGTGACTGCCTGACGGTGTGCCCAGATCATGTGCAGATCCTGGCCCGTCAGATCCATGCCCAGACTCAGGCTGTCCTGCAGCACCGGCGCCTCCGGGGTTGTGGCGTCAAGTGTCCTTTCGCTGCCCAGCAAGGCGCTCTTGAAGGCGTCACTGCTGATCGAGCCCAGGCGCTCGGCGCGCAGGCTCATCTGTTTGCCTTCCAATTTTTTGGCGAATTGCCGGGACTCGGTCTCGCCCAGCACCAGCGTGGCCACCAGTTCTCGCCCAGGCGCCTCGCGCTCTTCATGCGCAGCCGTGCCCGTCGTTGCGGCTGCTTGGCTGGCCTCTGCCGCGATCTTAGCCGCGTGATCGGCGGCGGGCGCCAGTAGCGGTGGTGTTGGCGGGGTTGGCTTCGCGCCCTCGGATACGGCGCCCGTCTGGCTGACTGACCAACGTAGGGTCGCCTCGGGGCCGAGGTCGAGCGTGCTCATGCCCTCGGCATCGGTGGTCGGCTGGGGCAGGGCCGTCTGTGTGCTGGCGGCGTTATCACTTGCGGCGGTGTCGCTCGACGTGAGTTTGGCGGTGGTCGCATCCGGCAATGGCGCTGCGCCCTGAAGCGCGAGCCGTTGTTGAGTGAGCAGCAGTGCGTCGCCGGGGACATCCTCGGTAATGACGGTTTGAGCTGCTTGC
>OMID01000065.1 GCA_900299005.1 Oxalobacteraceae bacterium | reverse complement strand
TGCGCCCCTCGCCGTACAGGGCGGGGTTTGGTATGCAGGGTTTGATTTGCGTGCATCCCACGCCGTCATCCCAGCGCAAGCTGGGATCCAAGGTCGCACGAGGCTGACCTTTGCCATGAGCACGGAGTTCATCAACCCCGGGTCCCGGCGTTCGCCGGGACGCCGGTCCGGGAAATGAGACACCGTCGTCGGAGACTAAAGGACACCATGAGGCCTGGGGCGTTAGTGCATAACTCAATGCGCCACCCCCAGATAAGCATTGATCACATCCTGATTGTTGCGCACCTCGTCTGGCGTGCCATCACCGATCTTCTTGCCGTAATCGAGCACGACCACACGGTCGGAGATGTCCATCACCACACCCATGTCATGCTCTATCAGCACGATGGTAGTGCCAAATTGCTCGTTTACATCGAGTATGAAGCGGCACATGTCTTGTTTTTCCTCGACATTCATGCCGGCCATTGGCTCGTCTAGTAGCAATATCTTGGGCTCAGCGGCCAGCGCCCGGCCCAGTTCCACGCGTTTTTGCAGACCATAAGGAAGTCGCCCTACTGGCGTCTTGCGGATGTGCTGAATCTCGAGGAAATCGATCACCTCCTCAACCTTGACACGGTGGGCGATTTCCTCTTTGCGGGCCGGACCAACAAACAAAGCCTGCATCAAAAAGTTAGATTGCATTTTCAGATTACGGCCGGTCATGATGTTATCCAGCACGGTCATGCCTTTGAACAGCGCGATGTTCTGAAACGTGCGCGCGATACCACTCTTTGCGGCCTGGTAGGTATCCATGTCGCGCCTATGCTCGCCTTGATAAAGGATCTCGCCCTGCTGCGGTCGGTAGACTCCATTAATCACATTGAGCATCGAGCTTTTGCCTGCACCATTGGGTCCGATAATGGCGCGGATTTCGTGCTGGCGAATATCGAAAGAGATGTCGGTCAGCGCTTTCACGCCACCAAACGAGAGCGAAATATTGCGCAGATCAAGTATTACCTCGCCGATGCGGCGGCCGTCGCTGGCGTGATTCATCATGCAGCCTTGCGTGTTGCGCTGAAAGTGCTTGCGTCCCTGATTTCGAGGTCGGCGCTGATCTTGCCCTGCCGGCCGTCCTCGAACTTCACTTGTGTCTCGATGAACTGCCGCTGCCGACCCGCGTAGAGCGCATCGATTAGTATCGCGTATTTTTCAGCGATGAAGCGCCGCCGTACTTTGCGTGTGCGGGTCAGTTCGTCATCATCCGGATCGAGCTCCTTGTGCAGTATCAGAAAACGGTGAATCTGCGAGCCCGACAGAAGATCATCATGCGCAAGATCAGCATTGACCTTTTGCACACATTCGGCGATCAGATCGTACACAGCAGGCTGGCTGGCAAGATCAGTGTAGCCACTGTAGGGCAGATTGCGCCGCTCTGCCCAGTTGCCGACAGCCTCCATGTCGATGTTGATAAAGGCATTGCAGCTTGCGCGACCATCACCGAACGCGACAGCCTCCTTGATGAACGGGAAGAACTTCAGCTTGTTCTCAATGTATTTCGGCGCGAACAGGGTGCCGTCGGCCATCTTGCCTACATCCTTGGCGCGATCGATGATTTTCAGATGACCATCGGTATCGAAGAAGCCGGCATCGCCGGTATGGAAATAGCCGTGATCATCGATTGCCTCGGCCGTTTCTTCGGGTTTTTTGTAATAACCAATCATCAAGCCCGGCGAGCGCACCAGTACTTCACCCGAATCGGCAATGTGCACCTCGACGCCTTTCATGGGCTTGCCCACCGTATCGAGTTTCACATCGCCCGAGCGTTGCATGCAGACCGTCACACAGGTCTCGGTCATGCCGTAGAGCTGCTTGAGATTGATGCCTATCGAGCGATAGAAATCGAACAGATCTGGTCCTATGGCTTCGCCGCCGGTGTAAGCCACACGAATGCGTGACAAGCCCAGTACATTTTTGAGAGGACCGTACACCAGTAATTCGCCCACCGCGTATAGCAGGCGATCGACGATGCCAACGCCACCTTGCTTATCCAGAAGCTTCAGACCCACACGACGTGCAACGCGCATAAAGTAATGAAACATAGCCCGCTTGATCGCGCTGGCATCCTCGATACGTATCATCACCTGCGTGAGAATGTTTTCATAAATCCGCGGCGGACCAAAATAATAGCTGGGACCAATCTCCCGCAGATCGCTGCCGACCGTTGCTGGCGACTCGGGGCAATTCAGGCAAAAGCCCGCAATGTTCGAGAGCGCATAGGAATACAAAAAGTCGCCCACCCAGGCCAGCGGCAGATAACACAGCACTTCATCATCCGCAGTCACCTGATCGAATTCGATCAGTGTCCTGCCGGTCGCGATCATCGCGGCATGCGAATGGCAGACACCTTTTGGCTTACCGGTCGTGCCTGAGGTATACAGGATCACTGCGATATCGTCTGTGCTGCCGGCGTTCACCTGCTGCTGGAAGAATTGGGGATGGTCCCGGTCGTGCACCTGTCCCAAGACCTGCACACTCTCGAAAGAGTGCACGCCGGGCTGCGTGTAATTGCGCAACCCTCGACCATCGTCATACACGATGTGCGATAGGCCGGGCACCGAGGCACGTATCTCCAGCAACTTGTCGACCTGTTCCTGATCTTCAACAACGGCAAAATCGATCTCGGCGTTTTCCAGCACGTACGCCATGTCGACCGCCGGTGCGTCCTGGTACAAAGGCACCGCGACGCCACCCAAGGATTGCGCGGCCGCCATTGCCCAGTAAAGGCGAGGACGGTTGTCGCCAACGACTGCCAGATTCATTCCGCGTCGAAAGCCCAGGGCCGCCAAGCCGCAGGCCAGCAGCTTCACCTGGTTTTCCACCTCGGCCCAAGGGGTCGTTTGCCAGATACCGAGATGTTTCTCGCGAAATGCGGGATGCGCAGGACGCAGGCGCGCGTGCCGCTCAAGCAACCGGGGAAAGGTATCGGCTGCCTTGTGTGTTGTCTCCACCATGTGCTGCCTCACGTGTTGCGCCAGCCTTGTGGGTGCTGACGCATGCGGGTCATCGAATTGCCAATGATAACCAGCTTGACGTTTTCGAGCCGATGTCGACCAAGGAAAGCGCACAGATTTTGATATTGCGACGCACAAATCCAGTCCCCTGTTCCCGAATCAGTTCGGTAAACGATTTGATAACGCCAAATAAGGTCCCCAATCATCGTTGTTTCAGGAACTGCAAGGCGCATGGGTAGGTCAACAGGGATGCAGTCGTGTCGCTTCGGCTGTCTTTATCTCGACACTGGCTGTCGGTGTCGGTGGTGCGAGCCTTCAGCGCGTGCTTCGGACTCTACTTTATCGCCTGATGCCCCTGCGCCCATTTCAGCTATCGCTGCGTTTCATTTTTCCTCTGGCAGTGGTCTTGGGGCTGTTCGCGTTGGCGTTGCTCCCGGTAGTAGATGATCTGACGCGGCGCTGGTTTTTGCGCGATCTCGCCACCCGCTCACACATGATTGCGGCTGCCATCCGCGAGCCGACACTGGATTACCTAACGCTGCACGATACGGACGCCATGCGTCGCTTGCTCGATCGCACCGTGCGCGAAGGGCATTTGCGTGCCCTGGGTGTCTGCGATGCGGCAGATAATCTAATTTATGTCAGTAGTGATTTCCCGAGCCAGCTCAACTGCGAGAGTCGCGTCCCCGAAGGACTGCTGACTACCCAGGGCCCGCTTGAGCAGGATGGTGTGGTGCTGGGCAAACTGCTGATGGCACAAGACACCCGCTTTATCGAACAGCGCAGTACCGAGTTTCGACACTATCTGATTGCCGTCTTTCTGCTGATGTTTCTAGTGATCTCTGCGCTTGGCGCATGGATTGCTCACTGGAGTTGGCTTGGCTGGGTCAGTTCGCTGAAGAATCTACTACGCCGTGAGACGGCATCAACGCTCACCAATGCGCCGCCCGAATTTCGCCCCTTGGTGGGTGATTTGCGCGCCATGCTGCACGAAATGAACATCGAGCGGCGAGCGCAGCAGAACTCCCCCCAAGCCTGGACCCCAGAAAAGCTGCGCTCCTTGCTGCATGATGAGCTCGCTGGCGATGAAGTGCTGGTGGTGTCTAACCGAGAGCCCTACATTCACGAGCAGTCGGACAGAGGCATCCTCGTGCGTCGTCCAGCCAGCGGCCTGGTGACTGCGGTCGAGCCGGTGATGCGCGCCTGTTCCGGTACCTGGCTGGCGCATGGCAGCGGCTCGGCTGATCGTGTCACCGTCGATGCGCAGGACCGCGTCCGCGTGCCACCCAAAAAGCCAGCGTATACGCTGCGGCGGATCTGGTTGAGCGATGAGGAAGAAGCGGGCTACTACTACGGTTTTTCCAACGAAGGCTTGTGGCCCTTGTGCCATATGGCGCATGTGCGGCCGGTGTTCCGCACCTCGGACTGGGAACACTATATCGAGGTCAATCAACGTTTTGCCGATGCGGTCGTGGTCGAAGCGCACACGGATAATCCCGTCGTACTGGTGCAGGATTATCACTTTGCGCTTCTGCCACGCATGATCAGGGACAGGCTTCCCAAAGCCACCATCATCATGTTCTGGCACATCCCGTGGCCCAACCCGGAATCCTTTGGTATTTGTCCCTGGCGAGAAGCGCTGCTGCAGGGACTGCTGGGCAGCACGCTGTTCGGCTTTCACACGCCGTTTCATTGTAAAAATTTTCTGGAGACGGTTGATCGCTATCTCGAAACGCGTATCGAGCATGAGGCGTCGACCATTTCTTATGGGGGTGAGCTGACGCAGGTTGAGCCCTATCCGATATCGATTGCCTGGCCTGAGCAGGAGTCTGCGATCGATGTGGAGCTGTGTCGGCGCGAGCTACGTGAAGCGCTGCAGTTACCCGCAACCCACCGACTGGCGCTGGGCGTGGACAGGCTCGATTACACCAAGGGAATCATCGAGCGATTTCAGGCCGTCGACAGGCTGCTGCAGATGTATCCGGAGCTCGCTGGCCAATTCAGCCTCTTGCAGATCGCGGCACCCAGTCGTTCCTCCCTCGATGAATACCAGACCCTGGAAACGCGAGTTCGCCGGCTGGCGCTGGAGATCAACCAGCGTCATGCCAACGCGGTCACACCACCGATCGTGCTGCATATTGATCATTATGATGCCGAGCAGTTGGCACGGTGCTATCGCGGCTGCGACATCTGCGTTGTCACCAGCTTGCATGACGGGATGAATCTGGTCGCCAAGGAATTCATTGCTGCGCGTGACGATGAGCGTGGGGTGCTGATCTTGTCCCAGTTCACCGGAGCTGCGCGAGAGCTTCATGAGGCATTGATCATCAATCCTTATCATGTCGAGCAGGGTGCGCAAGCGCTGTACCGCGCACTGACCATGCCCGAGCCTGAGCAGCGCGAAAGAATGCGTAGCATGCGTGAGCTGGTGCGCGACTTCAATGTTTACCGTTGGGCGGGCTTGATGCTGCTCGATGCGTCACGGCTGCGCCGGCGGCAGCGGGTCAATGAAAAGATTTCCTCTCATAGTCATCAGGGATTACGCCGCGCGGTATGAAAACTTTGTTCACCGATGCGGGCCGGCAGGCGCTGCGCGAATTCGCGCACAAAGACATGCTGTGCCTGTTTGACTTCGACGGCACGCTGGCGCCGCTAGAGCTCCACCCCGACAGGGTGAGCATGCCGCTTGCGGTCCAAGACAAACTGCGCCAACTGCAGCAGCGCTCGGCTGTTGGCATCGTCACCGGACGCAGCTTGGCCGACCTTCGTCGCAGGCTGGTCTTTGAGCCTGACTATCTGATTGGCAATCATGGCATCGAGGGTTTGCCTGGGTGGGAACGAGGCGCGCGCAGTTTCGAGCGCATATGCGAGGGATGGCAGCAGCAGCTGCAAGGTTTTTTGAGTACGTTGGGCAGCGACGTCTGGATCGAGGACAAGCGCTACTCGCTATCCCTGCATTTTCTGCGCGCAGCGCACAGGGCAGGCATAGCGCAAGCGCTGACGCTGCAATGTGGGCAGCTAGACCCGCAGCCACGCGTTATTGCCGGCAAGGCGGTATTGAACCTATTGCCACCAGGTGCGAGGGATAAAGGCGGTGCCGTCGATGAATTGATGAAACTCGCGCGAGCATCCCGTGCGCTCTATGCTGGCGACGATGTGACCGACGAGCAGGTATTCTTGCTTGATCGGGAGGATTTGTTCACGATCCATGTCGGTGTCGGCGATGATAGCGCCGCCAGGTATGTCATTCCAGATCATGCGTCTGTGCTGCCATTGCTTGGTTTGCTGATTAACTGCCTCTCAGGCAGTCGAGATCGGGCGCCGAATCGACGAATCAGCGCCCGATGAGCAATCTTGATCTTGGCCTGATCGGTAACTCGCGTACCAGCGCGCTCATCGATAGGCAGGCGCGCATTGTCTGGTGGTGCTATCCGCATTTTGACAGTGACCCGCTGTGCTGCAGTTTGCTACGTTCCGAGGAGCAGAATCGTTCGCCAGATGCGTTCGGCTTTATTGATGTGCTGTTTCCGTCCAGTCGCACGGTGCGTCAGGTATATCAGCGTAATTCGGCAATCCTCCAGACACGTCTTGAGGATGATTCGGGCAACGTAATCGAGGTGATCGATTTTTCACCTCGCTTTTATCTTCATGGCCGCATGTTCGCGCCAGCAATGATCGTGCGGATGATACGAAGGGTCGCAGGACGTCCACGCATTGGCGCGCGTCTGCGCCCGGCGCTGAATTACGGGAGCGACCGCGCGCTGTCGCGCTGCGGCGCTCACCATGTAACTTACTCTGGCAGCACACAGTCGATGCGCGTGACCACCGATGCATCGATCACGGCGTTAACCGAAGAGCGCCTTTTTTTCCTGCATGACAGCATCACGTTCCTGATGGGGCCCGACGAAACGATCGATGGCGCACCTCGGGAGCTGGGGCGCAGCTTCTATGAGTCGACGTCATCCTACTGGCATCGATGGGTACGCAATCTGGCGATCCCTTTCGAATGGCAAGACGTCGTCATACGGGCTGCCATCACACTCAAGCTGAATGCCTTTGATGATACCGGCGCCATCATTGCAGCCGTTACGACCTCTATTCCCGAATCGCCCGACAGTGGCAGGAACTGGGACTATCGCTATTGCTGGCTACGGGACGCGTATTTTGTGGTGAATGCGCTCAATCAGCTCGGTGTGACAGCCACGATGCAGCACTATCTGGAATACATCCTGAACCTTATCGCCGATTCGCGCGATATGCCATTACAGCCGGTCTACGGTATTCGCCGAGAGACGGCGCTGGAAGAGTTCGTTGCTCCTGCGCTCGGGGGTTATCGTGGGATGGGTCCGGTCCGCATCGGCAACCTCGCCTGGAGGCAGGTGCAGAATGATGTGTTCGGCGCTGCGGTGCTGGCCAGCACGCATGCGTTTTTTGACTCGCGGCTGGAGCGTCCGGCAGGGCGGCAGATGTTTGCGGATCTGGAACGATTGGGGCAGCAAGCCGTTCGCGTGCATCAGGAGCCGGATGCTGGTCTCTGGGAATTGCGCGGTACGCGCCGCGTTCATACCTTCTCCACGCTGATGTGCTGGGCTGCCTGCGACCGACTCTCTGCGATTGCGCGCCGGCTCAAGCTGCCGACCCGCGCCTCCCACTGGCGCCGAGAGGCCGATTTGATTCGCAAGGCTATCGTCGAGCGCGCTTGGAATCCTAAACTGGGAAGTTTTGTCTCGACTTTCGGAGGCGAGCACCTCGATGCCAGCTTGCTATTGATGGGGGAATTCCAGTTTCTAGAGGCGCATGATCCCCGCTTTCTTGGCACCTTGCGTGCAGTAGAGCGACAGCTGCAGCGAGGTGATTTTTTGCTTCGGTATGACGAAGAAGATGATTTCGGCCGGCCCGATGCCGCGTTTTTGGTGTGCACCCTGTGGTGGATACTCGCGCTGGCACAAGCGGGCGATAAGCCAAGAGCGAGAGCTTTATTTGAAAAGGTACTTGCGCGACGCAATCACCTTGGATTGCTTTCAGAAGATGTCTCGCTTGATGGCGCTCAGCTGTGGGGAAATTTTCCTCAAACCTACAGCATGGTCGGCTTGATTCAATGCGCTGCAAGGCTGTCCATCTCCTGGGAAAAGGCCTATTGATACAGCCCTTGCAGCGTGTGTTGTACGTCGCGCTCTTCAACGTAGTGCACCCGAGGCGCAAATTAGACATCCCGACGTGATCGTCAGTTCATAAAATCGGCTTCGCCGCTTCAGCCACCTGCTCAAGTGCGCGAAATGCAGCAAGCGTCGACCTTTGTCCTACCACTGCCTTCCATTGCGAATGAGGAATTTCATGCAAAAAAAAATCATGGCATTTTTTATGATGAGTGTCTTGTGTCTGCCCGGCCTGAGTTATGCCGATAGTAGTTATGTGAAGTTCGGTATGGGTCAGTCTCGCTACTCGGGCGATGATTCATCAAATGCAACGGGTTACTTTTTCGCTTACGGCATGCAAATTGATCCCAGCATGGACGTGGAGTTTGGCGTGATTGATTTTGGTCGTGCACGATTAGAGACGAGAAATGGCGCCGATCTTTTCGGCATCGTTCGTTCACGGACACGATCAGTCTATGCGGCGGCTATCGGCAATATACCCATGTCACCCACGGTATCTTTCCAGGGAAAGTTGGGTCTTGCAATTCATCGCAGTAGTGCTCAGGAGGTATCGGACAGCATTGCTAATCTGGGCTTTACGGCGGAGGGTGCGGGTAGAAAAGTGGGTGGGGTGATTGGCGCGGGTCTCAAGATGCAGCTGAGCAAGGAAATAGCAGGCGCAGTTGAATACACTTATTTCGGGTCTGAATCGCATGGTGCCAAGCTCAGCTTGTTTAATGCAGCGCTCATGTACAACTTCTGATGCGCACCCAAGTCTCGGGCAAAAACAAGTGCTCCAAACAAGCTATTGAGCGTGGCCAAACCAAATCGAAACGATGTGTAAGTTCCATGCCACGTCTGCTTTCGGCAGCGCTTGCTTGTGTCTAGAATCGCGCCGGTCCTAACGGACTTGCGTGTGTAGTTGTTTTTGATGAAATCTATAAACAGGAAGCTCTCATGAAAAAATTATGGTTGGTTGCGTTGATGGGCTTGGCCTCTGCGGCATCCATGGCTGCCGATACCCCGGATAGCTACGTGGCAGTATCGGTAGGTGAAGGACGATACAAGTTTGGCGGCGACCATGAAACGCATACCGGATTTGGTATCGCCTATGGTCAAACGGTGTCCGAGATTGCCGGCTACGAGCTTGGCTACGCCAGTCTCGGAAAATTCGACAATACCGATAGCAGAAGTCATTCACTCTATTTGGCTGGCGTCGCCCGCTACCCGAGTGCCGACGTATGGTCGGTGTATGGCAAGCTTGGCCCTAGCGTGAATTACTTTTCTGGCGATAACTCAGAAACCCGATTGCGTTTGATGGTAGGTGCAGGGGTCAGCTATCAATTCGATAAAAACTGGGCGGCGACACTGGAGTACACTCACTTCGGCAAGACGGTCGGCGTAACCCCTACGCTCTGGTCTGTGGGCGCCCGGTATCATTTCTGATTGCTGATTAGTGGCGACAGAGCCCTGAGTGTAGGTTGGCCTAATTGACCAAGGGAAGCGCTGAGTCATTAAGCACCGCAAGGTTTCTCCTTCGGGAGATAGCGGCAAGCTCTTGCTGTGGGAGGCTCCCGTGTCGCACCGCGATGCTGGCTTGCCATGACAGGGGGTTTTTTCAGCGTCTCCGCAGGGGAACCTCACTCGGGGCACGGAACCCTACTTACTCTGTTGTTCATCGCCACATGCTCAGTTCATCGGCGCTTGTCAGGACGGTCTGACATCAGCATCAGAAAAAATCCGCGCTACGCTGGTTGATCGTGCGTACTCACCGGGTTGACAGCGCTTGCACCGCGTTGCGCAGCGCTGCAGAGATGGCAGGATCAGCGGGCGTGTGGCCGCCACGTGGCACCCACTGCAGTTGCGCATGCGGGATGGCGGCGGCAAGTTTGACAGCGTTCTCGGGCGGGCAGACCAGATCGTGAGTGCCGTGGATGATGACGACTGGCACGCCCTTCAATCCGTGGGCGATATCAAGCAGTGATTGTTCAGAGGTGAAGCAACCCTGCGACAGATAGTGTGCCTGCAGACGGTATTTGGCCAGCATACGGTCGCTATCGTCCTGGGACAGCGTACGCTGCTCCGATGTGGTTGGTGATGCCCCCTGCTGGCCCGACATTGCTTGCATCACGCTATCTTCGTAGAGTGCCCAGCGTTGCGCTGCGTTACGCGCCTCAAGGTCCGAGCCCCGGAGCAGTTGCTGGCTCAGTGTTGCCAGCACCTGGTTTTTCTGTGCAGCGCTCCAGTTCTGTACCATCCTTGCCCACCCCAGAGGCACCATGGCTTGAAGCGACTGAAAGAACCAGTGCATTTCGCGCTCGCTGGCAAGGAAGCTGCCCCGCAGCACCAGCCCGCTGATTCGCTCCGGATGGGCCCCTGCGTACAGCAGCGCCAGCGTCGCCCCCCATGATCCGCCAACCACCATCCACTGCGAGATCCTCAGTCGCGCGCGCAGGCGTTCGATGTCGTTCACCAGCGCATGGCTGTCGTTATGCGCAATTTCGCCCCGCGGTGTCGAGCGTCCGGCGCCGCGCTGGTCGAACAGCACGACATGCTGTCGCGAGAGATCGAACCAGTCCAGCACCGAGGCTTGGGTACCGCTGCCGGGTCCTCCGTGCAGCACAATACCTGCCGCTCCGTCGGGTTGACCATAGCGAGCGACGTACAATTCATGGCCGTCTCCGACGGGCAAATGGAACTGATCAAACGGGCTTGGCGGCATAGATGTTTTGTTTCGGGTTCGGGCTAGAATGGAATCAGCGAACAACATAAAAGCGATAAGTCGCTTGCCCGTCGGAGCTCGCAAGAACAGCGCAATATCCCAAAAAAACGCTGTTATCACAGGAAAAACCGGGCAAAGCGACAGGAGATAATAATGCCTGCACCCCTTGCTCACCGCCGTTCCGGCATCCGGAACCCGCATGCCTCGCGCAGTCGCGCGCTGCACAATCTGGCAACGGTTGGTCCTGGCCGCTCCTGATATCGCTGGGTACTTACTAAGCAAGATTTTATTTACTTCTCCTGAAAATCATGAAAATTCTGGTCCTCGGTTCTGCGGCGGGCGGCGGTTTCCCGCAATGGAATTGCAATTGCACCAATTGCGCGGGCGTGCGCAACGGCACCCTCAACGCGAAAGCACGAACGCAATCATCGATCGCGGTCTCCGCGAACGGCACGGACTGGGTGCTGATCAATGCATCACCAGATATCCTGTCACAGATCCGATCCAATTCGGCGCTGCAGCCTGCACGCGCAATCCGCGACACCGGTATTGCTGCCGTGATGGTGATGGATGCGCAGATCGATCACATTACGGGTCTGCTGATGCTTCGCGAAGGTAAAAAAAGACTCAACTTGTATTGCACGGACTCGGTTTGGGATGATCTGAATCACGGACTGCCGCTGGCGAAAGTACTATCCCATTATTGCGGTGTCGAGCATCATGAAATCAGCGGGCTCTCGGCCGACAAGACGCACTTTGCGCCTATTGATGTGCCGGGTATTGCCGGCATTCGCTTTCATCCAATGCCGCTCAAGAGCAAGGCGCCACCGTATTCTCCGCATCGCGAGAACCCCGGACCCGGCGACAACAATGGCCTGCTAATCGAGAACCTGCAAACTGGCAAGACGCTTTTTTATGCGCCCGGTCTGGGTGAGATCGAGTCGCATGTGCTGGCGACGATGAAAAAAGCCGATTGCGTACTGGTCGATGGCACCGTCTGGACCAGCGATGAAATGATCACGCTGGGCCTTACGCAAAAGACGGCGGCCGACATGGGGCATCTGCAACTGTCCGGCCCAGGCGGCATGATTGAGGTATTGGATGGCGTTGGTGCGCGACGCAAGGTGCTCATCCACATCAACAACACCAACCCGATTTTGAACGAAGACTCGGCCGAACGCGCGCAACTGGCAAAGCACGGCATCGAAGTCGCTTTTGACGGCATGGAGATCGAACTATGAATGCACCCACCCCCATGAGCGAGCAAATGCCCTGGAGCCGCGAAGAATTCGAGGCGAATCTCCGTGCCAAGGGCGATAACTATCACATCAATCACCCGTTCAACATCAAGATGAACGAAGGCAAACTGACGCCAGATCAGATTCGCGGCTGGGTTTATAACCGCTTTTACTACCAGGTGATGATTCCCATTAAAGACGCTGCCATCATGTCCAATTGCCCGGACCGCGATGTGCGCCGCAAATGGGTAGAGCGCATTCTTGATCACGATGGTCATGGCGAGAAGGAAGGTGGAATCGAGGCATGGACGCGTCTGGGCGAGGCGACCGGCATCTCGCGTGAAGATCTCTGGTCGTTGAAAAAAGTTGTGCCTGGCGTGAAATTTGCTGTCGATGCCTATGTCAATTTTGCGCGCCAGCGTCCCTGGCAGGAGGCGGTGTGTTCATCCCTGACCGAAATGTTCGCGCCCAAGATTCACAAGGACAGGCTGGCCAACTGGCCAACGCATTACCCCTGGGTCAAAGATGAAGGTCTGGCTTATTTCCGCAGCCGCGTGCCACTTGCGCAGCGTGATGTCGAACACGGATTGCAGGTGACCTTGGAATACTTCACCACTCGCGAGCAACAGGAACGCGCGTTGGACATCCTGCAGTTCAAGCTGGATGTGCTCTGGCAGATCTCCGATGCAATCGAAAAGGCTTATCCCTGAGAACCCACATGATTGAACTTACCGCAAAGCCCAGGCTCGCGCGCCTTTTCCGCATGCAGTATGAAGAGGCGCAGCAAGCCTATGTGCTGCTCTACCCTGAGGGCATGGTCAAGCTCAACCAGAGCGCCTCCGAAATACTCAAGCGCTGCGATGGCGAGCGCGATGTGCAGGCCATGATTACCGACATCGAACAGACCTTCAACTCAACCGGTCTGGAGAAAGATGTGACCGGATTTCTCGAAATTGCCATTGAACGAGGTTGGATCAGTGTCTGACGCCATCAAAGTACCCTCGCATATCCCGCCGCCGCTGTGGCTGCTGGCGGAGATTACCTATCGTTGCCCACTGCACTGCGTGTTCTGCTACAACCCGCTGAACTATGCAGAAAACAAACACGAACTCTCCACCGAGGAATGGAAAGACGTGCTGCGTCAGGCCCGCAAGCTGGGCGCCGCGCAGTTGGGGTTTTCCGGGGGCGAGCCACTGGTACGCGACGATCTGGAAGAATTGATCGGCGAGGCGCATCAACTGGGCTATTACACCAACCTGATCACGTCTGGCGTGGGGCTGACGGAAGCGCGTATTTCGAAGATGAAGGCACTTGGACTGGATCATATCCAGTTGTCGTTCCAGGATTCGACCAAGGAGATGAATGACTTCCTCTCCAGCACCAAGACCTTCGATCTGAAGAACCGTGTCGCCAAATTGATCAAGAAGTACGACTATCCCATGGTGCTCAATGTTGTGCTGCATCGCTACAACCTCGATCATGTAGGTCGCATCATCGAGATGGCAGTCGAGATGGGTGTCGAATATCTGGAACTGGCCAACACACAGTACTACGCCTGGGCGCACGTGAACCGCGACCAGCTCATGCCAACGCGCGAACAACTGGAGCGTGCCGAGACGATAGTCAACGAGTACCGCGCAAAGCTCGGGAACAAAATCCGTTTGCTATTTGTGGTGCCAGATTATTTCGAGAGTAAGCCCAAGGCTTGCATGAATGGCTGGGGCTCGGTGTTTCTTGCGGTGGCCGCCGATGGATCGGCATTGCCCTGCCATGCGGCCAAGACTTTGCCGGGACTCACCTTCCCGAACGTCACCAAATCGACGTTGGAAGATATCTGGTACCAGAGCGAGACATTCAACGCTTTCCGAGGCTTCGAATGGATGAAAGAACCTTGCCGTTCTTGTTCAGAGAAAGAAAAAGACTTTGGAGGTTGTCGCTGTCAGGCCTATGCCTTGACTGGCGATGCGGCCGCAGCCGACCCTGTCTGCGGTAAATCCGAATTCCACGATGATGTTAAGAGAATAGTGCTGCAGGGAAGACAGCGCCCTGCTGAAGAAAAGCCTCTGGTATACCGCAATGACGCAAACTCGATGAAGTTCGCCGGAATCCCGATTCGGGAGGTTAGGGAAGAGGTGTGATGTGTTTTTTCTGGGGCGACGGTAGAAGTCGTCATCCTGACGACCGTCAGGATCCATCGTTGTGTACTACGAGCGTTTCAATGAGAGCGGCACTGCCAGAGTTCGCATGGGTCCCAGCTTTCGCTGGGACGATGGGATAAGTCGTCATCCTGACGAATGTCAGGATCCATCGTTGTGTACTGCGGGCGTTTCAACGAGAGCGGCACTGCTAGTGTGGAGATGGGTCCCAGCCTGCGCTGGGACGACGGGATAAGTCGTCATCCTGACGAAGGTCAGGATCCATCGTTGTGCACTACCAGCGTTTCAATGAGAGCGGCACTGCTAGAGTGGAGATGGGTCCCAGCTTGCGCTGGGA